>CAZIYK010000124.1:0-5871 GCA_964543445.1 uncultured Flavobacteriales bacterium | reverse complement strand
TAAATTGCAATACTACAACCAAAATGATTGTTGATATGTTTAATAATTTTCCTAGTTCAAACATACCAAAATATTAATGAGTTTTAATACATTTACGTTAAATAAGCAGTAATTATTTAGAATATTTAACCAAATGGCAATCATCACATTAACTAGCGACTTCGGTTTGAAAGACCATCACGTAGCATCTATGAAAGGTGCTATTTTGTCGGAGTTAATAGATGCGAACATTGTTGATTTGTCTCACGACATTTCTCCTTTCGACCTAATCGAAACTGCATATATTGTTAAAAACGCCATTAAAAACTTCCCTAAGGAAACAATCCATATAATTGCTGTAGATGCGGAATATAGCATTAATAACAAATTAATTATCGCCAAAATAGACGAACAATATTTTGTTACTGCCGACAATGGAATTCTTTCGTTTATTGTTTCGGAAACAGATAAAAATGAATTTTTCGAAATTAATATTATCAACGAAGATGATAATAACTCTATAGATACGTTAATTAAAGCAGCGTGCCACATTGCTAGAGGAGGCACAATGTCGGTTATTGGGAAACCTCTTGCAAAGCTGAAAGAACAAAAAAGTGCAAGGCCTTCTATTACCGATGATGGAAAAAAGATTATTGGTACTGTAATTTATATTGACAACTATGGTAATGTTATTACCAATGTTACACGAGATTTTTTCACCATAGCCAAAGGAAGTTATAAAACTTTCGAAATTGTTGCTAGAAACAATAAGTGGAAAAAAATATTTAACAAGTACAACGAAATAGAAGATTATAAAAATAACGATACTGAAATCAAAGATGGACAGAAGCTAGCTCTTTTTAATTCGTCTGGCTTTTTGGAATTTGCTATTTATCGTAGCAACCTGAAAACCGTTGGAGGAGCTTCTACATTACTTGGTTTAAATTTTCACGATACAATAACTATTAATTTTGATTGATTATGATTATTAGAATAGTAAAACTGACTTTTCAGAAAGATAAAGCTTCTGAATTTGTTGAGGACTTTAATGAGTTTAGAGAAAAAATAATGGATTTTGATGGATGCGAACTTTTAGATTTGCTAGAAGAAAAAAATAATCCAGGAGTTTACATGACTTACAGCTATTGGAAAGACGAAGAAAGTCTTGAGAGATATCGTAATTCTGATTTATTTAAAAGTGTTTGGACTCCTACCAAAGAAAAGTTTGCAGAAAAAGCTGAAGCTTGGACTATGGAAAGAGTTTTAGGAGTACACAAAAAATAATCTAGTTGCTATATGCTTGTTTCTAGTTGCTAGTTTATTAATAACTCGCAACTAGAAACAGGTAACTAGTAATCAGTAACCAGAGGTATATGTTTGCAATTTACAAAAGAGAATTAATTAAGTTTTTTTCGTCTGCTATTGGATACCTTGTTCTAGGTATTTTTCTGTTAGGTAATGGATTATTTCTGTGGTTTCTAGATGGCAATTTCAATATTTTAGACAATGGCTATGCTAGCTTAGATTACTTCTTCAAGATTACTCCTTGGTTCTTTATTTTTGTAATTCCTGCTCTAACAATGGGAATGATTTCTGAAGAAAAAAGACAGGGAACACTCGAATTACTCTTAACTCACCCCATTGAAATACGAAAAATATACAATGCTAAGTTTTTAGCAACTATTACTCTTGTTGTACTTGCCTTACTTCCTACCATATCTTACGTTTTCGCATTAAATCAACTAGCTCTACCTGCAGGAAATATTGATTTAGTTGCAATTATAGCATCCTATTTCGGATTAATCCTCATAGCGTCTGTTTTCTCGGCAATAGGGATGTTTAGCTCTACAATTTCAAACAATCAGATTACAAGTTTTATTGTTGGAGTAATACTTTCAGCCTTCTTTTATTTTGCTTTCGAATTCATTTCAGAATTTGACATATTTTCATCTATAAGTTACGGAATTGAACAACTAGGAATAGTACGAAGATTTGCAAGCATCAGTAGAGGAGTTCTAGATTTCAGAGATTTATTATACCTACTGAGTTTAATTGTACTATTTTCTCATCTTGCAATCGTTAACCTAAAAAGAATAAAAAGCAACAATCAAGATAAAAAAGGGCTATTAAAAAAGACCATTAAACTTCTAGTAATTTTATTTGTTGCCAATATCTCTGCTACTTCTTTCAATACGCGTATAGATTTTACTTCCGACAAAAGATTTACACTGAATCCGGAAACTATTGACATCGTAAAAAATGTAGATTCCAACATAAATGTTCAGGTATTACTTACTGGCGATTTACCTTCTGGCTTTAAACAACTAGAAGCTGAAATAAAACGAACTCTCGAAGATTTTGAAAGCTACAATTCTAATATCAGTTTTAATTTCATCGATCCTTTTGAAGGAAAAAATACAAAACAACGAAACGAAGCAATCAAAGAGTTAGATTCTAGAGGATTATTGCCCATCAATCTAGAAATTAATAAAAATGGAGAGAGAAAATCAAAATATATTTTTCCATGGGCGGTAGTAAAAAAAGGTAATAAATCTATAAAAGTAAACTTACTTAAAAAAAGAATTGGCATTTCTGCTGAGCGCCAATTAAATAATTCCATCGAAAATATTGAGTTTGCTCTTATCGATGCTATTCACAAAATCCAACAAAAAACAAAACCAAAAATAGCCATACTAAAAGGAAACGGCGAGCTAGAAGATGCATATATAATAGACTTCTTACAAACCGAAAAAGAGTATTATAATTTCGAAAGATTAAAACTAAACGGGAAGGCTGAGATTCCAAAATTAGAAAAAGAATTAGATAAACTTGACGCCATTATAATAATAAAACCGAGTAGTAAATTTCCCGAAAAAGAAAAACTTCTGATAGATCAGTTTGTAATGAACGGAGGTAAAACTATGTGGTTGCTAGATGGTGTTTATGCTGATATGGATTCGTTGATGGGCGATGGCAAAATGCTAGCTTTCCCTAGAGATTTAGGTTTAACGGATATGTTATTCAAATACGGATTTAGAGTAAATGGAAATATTGTTAAAGATTTACGCTCTACTCCAATAAAACTTGCAAGTGGAAGCATTGGCAACAATGTACAATATCACACTTTGCCTTGGCCTTATTATCCGTTAGCGATACCTACTTCAAAACATCCTATAGTGAAAAATATCGAAGCTGTTAAATTTCAATTTGCATCGAGTATTGACACTATTTGGACTCCAAAACTAAAAAAAGAAATACTTTTAGAATCATCTAAATACTCAAAATTGTTTGGCGTACCTAACTATATTGAATTATCCGAAGCATCTGAGCCACTAAACGAAAGAAGCTACAAATCAGGAAAAAAAATATTAGGGCTTTTGCTAGAAGGCGAATTTGATTCGGCATACGAAAACAAAGCACTACCGTACACTCCACAAAAATACAAGAGGACAAGTACTCACAACAAAATGATAGTTTACTCCGATGGTGATTTAATTTCAAATCAATTTCAGAATGGAGAAGCGTTACCATTAGGCTACGATAAATGGTTCAACAAGCAATATGGCAACAAAGAACTATTAGAAAATTCGCTGAGTTATTTATTAGATGATTCGGGAATACTCAACATCAAAAGAAAGGAAATTACACTTCGCTTGCTAGACAAGAAACTTGTAAAAAAAGAAAGAACTTTTTGGCAACTAATAAATATAGTATTGCCAATAATGATACTTTCTCTATTTGGTATGATTTTCATATTTTTTAGAAAAAAGAAGTATGTTAGTTAGTCAACTAAATATCAACGCAAAATAGTATCTTTGCAAACTATAATTTTTTAATTCCAAAAAATTGAAAGAGATACTAAATACTCCTATTTTCAAAGCAATTAACAAATCTGCCGAGCAACTCAATGTAGAGGCTTACGTTATTGGCGGCTTTGTTAGAGATTTCTATCTGAAGCGTGGTAATGCTAAAGATATTGATGTTGTTGCTATTGGAAGCGGAATTGAATTGGCAAAAAAAGTCGCAGAAAATTTACCCGGCAAAAACAAAGTTCAAGTTTTTAAGAACTTCGGTACAGCTATGGTAAAACACAACGATATAGATATAGAATTTGTAGGAGCTCGTAAAGAATCTTACCGCTCTGACAGCAGGAAACCCATTGTTGAAAATGGCACTCTTGAGGACGATCAAAATCGTAGAGATTTCACAATAAACGCTCTAGCATTTGGGCTGAACGATAAAAATTTCGGAGAATTACTCGATCCTTTTGGAGGTTTAAACGACCTGAAAAATAAAGTTATCAGAACTCCTCTCGATCCTGATGTAACCTATTCTGATGATCCTCTTCGTATGATGAGAGCTATTAGGTTTGCTACTCAACTAGATTTCGAAATTGAGGAAGAATCATTAGAATCTATTACTAGAAATAGAGATAGGATTAGCATTATATCCAAAGAAAGGATTACTGACGAATTGAATAAAATTATTCTTTCTAAGAAACCATCTAAAGGATTTATCCTCCTACACAAAACTAATCTACTCGAAAAAATACTACCCGAGCTTGTTGCATTACAAGGTATTGAAGAAGTAGAAGGTCAAAAACATAAAGATAATTTTTACCATTCGCTTGAAGTTCTAGATAATATTGCAAAAGAAACAGATAATTTGTGGTTGCGTTGGGCAGCATTGTTGCATGATATTGGAAAAGCTCCTACAAAACGTTTCGACAAAAAAATAGGTTGGACTTTTCACGGACACGAATTCAAAGGAATGAAAATGGTTCCTAAAGTTTTTAAAAGGTTGAAATTACCTCTAGGTCCCGATTTGAAATTTGTGCAGAAAATGATAATGATGTCATCTAGACCTATTATTATTGCTGATGATATAGTTAGCGATTCGGCCGTAAGAAGATTACTTTTCGATGCTGGCAACGATATTGAATCGTTGATGACGCTTTGCGAAGCCGACATAACAACAAAGAATCCGAGAAGAATGAAGAAGTACAAAAACAACTTCAAACTTGTAAGGATTAAAATGAAAGAGGTTGAAGAAAAAGATAAAATAAGGAATTGGCAACCTCCTATCACTGGCGAAATAATTATGAAAACCTTCAACATTTCACCATCTAAGGAAGTTGGAGATATAAAACTCGCTATTAGAGAAGCTATACTAGATGGTGATATTGCAAACGATTACGACGAAGCATTTGCATTTATGCTGAAAAAGGGAGAAGAATTAGGGTTGAATCCTATTGAGAAGTAATAAAAAATAAGGCTGTTGCCAAAAAAGATAAATTATGATTTACAAATTCAGAATTGTTTTAGACCTAAACGACGAAGATGTATTTAGAGATATAGAAATTGAAGATACTGCATCTTTCGAGGATTTACATAATGCTATAGTTCAGGCTTGCGAACTAGATGGACAGCAAATGGCTTCGTTTTTTGTTAGTAACGATGCATGGGAACAAAAGGAAGAGATTACACTTTTCGATATGTCCGATGGACCAAAGAATGCCGATGCTAAAAAAGTTATGGCTGATTGGGCTATACACGAGCTTGTTAACGAAGTTTCTCACAAACTACTTTACATCTACGATTTCTTAAGCATGTGGACTTTCTATGTTGAGTTGCTAGATATTCACGAAATAGAAGTAAGCGTTGACTATCCTAGAATGGTAGCATCAGTTGGATTAATGCCTGAAGATGCTCCTGAAAGAGAATTCACTGCTGAAACAACAGAGAAAGAATTAGATAAATTCGATATTTTTGATGGAGATGACACCTTCGATCAGGCTGGATATGATGAATATGACGATCTTTGGAATTAATCCATCACTTTATTAAATAGAACAAAAGACAATATCCTAAAGCAATATTTTAGCTTTAGGAT
>CAZIYK010000123.1:0-5896 GCA_964543445.1 uncultured Flavobacteriales bacterium | reverse complement strand
ATCCCTCCTCCTCCATATTTGGGATCAACCATCATTCCTAATAACCCTAACTCCCCCATTTTTTTTATTTGTTCTGTAGGGAATTTAGATTTTTCATCTCTTTCTATAACTCCAGGGAGTAATTCTGTTCGTGCGAAATCACGAGCAGCATCCCGAATCATTAACTGTTCTTCTGTTAGTTCAAAATTCATTTGTTTTCTTATTACTTGGTTAGAGTGATTTAAAGATATATTTTTAAAGTATATTTTCCTATTTATATGCTTTGTTTAGTTTATCATAAATGTTGTTGTTACGGATTCTTTGTAATTAATGTTGATTTGTCTTTATATACTTATTAGTCCAATATGGTTTAAGATAAACCTTTCATTTATGCCCTATCGTTTCTATATTTGAATATCTAAATATTTTTGATATGTCTAAGTTTAAAACTATTGCTACTGTTATTTTGGTACTCGGAGCTATTTACCTTGTAGGACCTAAGCCCGACAAACCCAAATATGATGTGACATTTCCTAAAGTTTCTTCTAACCTTGAATTTATTGCTGATTCTATTGCGAAATCAGAATTGGAACGAGGAAATATAAAGAAAGGGAACGAGGCTGAGATTGTTTTTGCTAATGATAGTTTGAAAAATAAAACTGAATGGTCGTTAGTTTATATTCATGGATTTTCGGCAAGTAAAAAAGAGGGAGATCCTATAAATAGAGAATTTGCAAAGCGATATGGCATGAATCTTTTCTTAGCAAGAATGAGCGACCATGGAATTGATACAACTGATGCGTTATTGTACATGACTGCCGATAGACTGTGGAAAACAGCCAAGGAAGCATTAGCTGTTGGTGAGCAATTAGGTGATAACGTTATTTTGATGAGTACATCAACAGGAGGAACTCTTTCGTTATTATTAGCTTCAAAATATCCAGATAAAGTTTCAGCATTGATAAATTTCTCTCCCAATATAAGAATAAACGATCCTGCCGCATTTTTACTAAACGATCCATGGGGATTGCAAATTGCAAGATTGGCAATGGGAGGAAAAGAAAGAGTTACAGGACCTGAAAACGATGAATCATCGAAATATTGGAATAACAAATACCGACTAGAAGCGGTAGTAAATCTTCAACAATTAGTTGAAACATCAATGAAAACTGACACGTTTAAAAAGGTGCATTGTCCGTCGTTGACCGTGGCTTATTACAAAGACGAACAACACCAAGATCCAACTGTAAAAGTAGAAGCAGAAGAATGGATGAATAATGAATTGGCAACACCAAAAGAATTAAAAAGATTCGTAAAACTACCTAATGTGGGAGCTCATCCTTTAGCTTCAAGTATCTTTTCTAAAGATCTTGAATCGGTAAGAAAAACTACATTTTCTTTTGCTGAAGAAGTACTTAAGCTAGAACCTAAATAGAATTGGATAGACTTCATTTTATAAATCCAGAGTATTTATGGGGGTTGCTATTCTTGCTAATCCCCATAATTATTCATTTATTCAATTTCCGAAAAGCCAAAGTTGTTTTTTTCACTAGAGTAGATTTACTCACCGAAATAAAAACTAAAAAAAGAAACTTCTCTACTCTAAAAAAGAGGCTTATACTATTATCTCGTTTATTAGCCATTTTATTCTTTGTCTTAGCTACATCTTCTCCGTATTTGAGTGATGCTAATTTGAATGAAAAATCTTCAAAAGCAACATTCTTATATCTCGATAATTCTTTCAGCATGCAAGCAAAATCAGGGAACCGTACCTTGTTGGATTTAGCAAAGAAAGAGTTGAAAAAAAGTTACAACGATTTTAGTGGGGTATCACAAATATACTTGCTCAGCAATAATTCTTATTCGCTAATTAATTCCGAAAAAGAATTGATTTTAGGTTTGAGTAAAATAAATTATAGTTATGAAAATTATTCTACTCAAAAGGTAAAATACCAAGTAGCAAATATTGTTGAACAAGATTTAATATCAGATTTTAACACAATAGTTTTTTCAGACTTCAATGAAGATGTAATTGATAATGATTCTTTATTCAATTCAGTTAATATCGCTAAAATCTTAATAAACCCTGATAACGTAAATAATGTAAATGTTGATAGCCTTTGGTTGAAATCAGTAAATGTTGCAGATAATAAATTTACTATAGCTTATAAAATAAAGAATTTTAGTAATGACGAAGTTGAAATAAACGAGAGCATTAAATTCAATGATAAAGTTCAGCAATCATTAACAAGAACAATTGAATCTGCGAGTGACACAATTTTAGAAATTCAGTTAAACATCCCAAATTCTAAAAAAGCAAGTGGTGTTATTTCTATTCAAGATGGGAGTATTTGGTACGATAACGATTTATTTTTCTCTGTTGATTTTAGCAAGAAAGCAAATGTGCTATTTGTAGGCGATAAATCAAACAAAAGGTTGAATAACATTCTTAACGACGAATTTGTACAACTCGAAAATACAAGTCATTCTAGTTTTGCTGTCAAAGATTTAGACAGGTATGATTTTCTTATTTATACTGTTGGCAATTTTAATAGCGAGGAATTAAGTCTGTTGAAAGAATATTTAAGCAAAGGAAAAGAATTATTGTTAATTCCTAGTAGCAGTACTTCGTACAAAACATTTAACAAAGTGCTAAAAACTTTGAATTTGGGAACAGTTGTAGGTAGCAATTCAAAAGAAATTGCAGTAACCGAGATAAATTATAAAAATCATTTTTTCGATGATATTTTTAATTCTAAAGTTTACAATTTCGATTATCCTTTGGTTAATGGAAACTTAAAAATTAACGTGTTTAATGCGAATGAATTGTTGAGTTTAGAGGATGGTAGCCCATTTTTAATTAAAGTCAAGAATATTTACTTGTTTACATCCCCCATTTTAGAAGGATCAAATCCATTTGTGAATACCGACTTGGCTTTTCCTATTTTATACAAAATGTCAACCACTTCGTTACGAAGAAATTTATACGAAGTTGTAGGAAAGAAAACAAATATTAGTATCGAAGGAGTAGAAAATGTAAGTTTAGATATTGATGGTAAAAAGATAGATTTACCTCAAACATCTTTTAATAAATTTGAATTGCCAGCAATTAATAAATCGGGGAATTTCAATATATATTCAGAAAATAACGCTGTGGGAGTAGTTAGCTACAACTACAAAAGAACGGAAAGCGATGTTAAAGAAGGCACCAATAATTCTACTACAATAACGGGCAAATACGCTGAGCTAAAAAATCAAAGTAATGTTATTTATCTTTGGAAATGGTGTATTACCTTTACACTCGCATTCTTGATTATAGAAATGTTGTTGATTTCTTTTTTGAAGGAGGAAAAAATAAAAATATCAGAATAAAATTATAAGACAAATGAAGATTCTAGTTAAGTCGGCGAAGGTTGTAGCACCTGAAAGTTCTTTTCATAACGAGGTTGTAGATATTTTAATAGAAAATGGAAGTATTTCTGAAATTGCAAAAAATATAACTCCCTCAGAAGAAATTACAATTATAGAAAAGGAGAATCTTCACATATCGCCGGGTTGGTTCGATCCTACCGTAAGTTTTGGAGAACCAGGATTTGAGGAGAACGAAACACTAGAATCTGGAATGTTAGCTGCTGCCACAGGTGGTTTCACTGCAGTGGGTGTTTTACCTAATACTTTTCCGGTAATCGATAGCAAAGCTGATGTAGAATTCCTTATAAAACGAAGCATGTACAATGCGGTATCAATATATCCAATTGGTGCTTTAAGCAAGAAGAGAGAGGGAGTTGAATTGTCGGAATCTTTTGACATGAGCAATTCAGGAGCAATAGCTTTTGGCGATGATAAAAGTATGGAAAACGAGAAATTGATGGAAATTTCTTTGCTGTACAACAAAACTGTTGGTAAACCTGTACTGTCTTTTCCTGATACAACATCTATTTCTCACAGTGGACAAATGAACGAAGGCGAGAGTGCTATTAACCTTGGATTAAAAGGAATTCCTGCATTGTCAGAGGAACTTAGAGTTGCTAGAGATCTTTTTCTTACTGAATATACCGAGGGTAAAATTCACTTTCAAAATATTTCCACTTCAAAATCAGTTGAGTTAATTTCTGATGCTAAAGCAAAAGGACTTGATGTAACTTGCCAAGTAACAGTAAATAATTTATACCTCAACGATAGCGAATTGGCAGACTTTAATACTAATTTTAAGTTGATGCCGCCACTTCGAACTAAATCGGAAATAGACTCATTAATAGAAGGATTAAAAAATGAAACAGTTGATTTTGTAACAACCGATCACAGGCCAAAAGACATAGAACGTAAATTTAAAGAGTTCGATCATGCTTCATTTGGGTCTATTGGTTTGGAAAGTGGATTTGGAGCTTTAAATAAAGTGCTGTCAGACGAGATGCCTTTAGAAAATATAATTTCATTGATCTGCCAAAATCCAAGAAAACGTTTCGGACTAGAAATTCCAAAAGTAGAAATTGGAGCTAAAGCCGAACTTACTCTTTTCAACCCTGATACTGAATATGTTTTTGAAGAAGAAAATATAAAATCACTTTCAAAAAACTCTGCTTTTTTAGGTAAAGAACTTAAAGGTGAAGTTTTTGGCGTTGTAGCTAAAGGAGAGCTTGTTTTAGCGTAGAGTTTAAAGAAAACATTATACTACAAAACTCCTATGACTTCTACTCATAGGAGTTTTTTTTTAGATTATCCTCTAGATAAATTTCAACTTACGGAATGAGTCACTAAGTATTTTGGCATCATCAACATCTAACCACTTATCTAGTATTGTTGCATAAATTCTGCGGAAATCAATAGTGTATTTTAAATCTCCATTATCATCTAAATCAGAAAGGTTTGGATCTTCGTTGTAAAATCCTTTTTTTCTAAGTTTCCCACCTATAACAAAAACATTATTTGCCGTACCATGATCGGTACCCGATGCAGCATTCTGCTTAACACGTCTGCCAAATTCCGAAAATGTAACAATCAAAGTATCTTTGAAAGTTCCATGTCCCTTCAAATCTTCAACAAAAGCTTCTATAGCATCGTTGTAAACCTTAAATAATTTCTTTTGCCTAGTTACTTGGGCGGTGTGTGTATCAAAACCACCTAGACTAATAAAGTGTACATTACTGCCAACATCAGAGTTTATAAATGACGACGTGGTTTCTAGTTGTTTGGCAAAAGGTGTTTTAGGATATTTTACTTTGCTTTGGTACGTTTTTGTTGTTTCGAAAATATGTTTAGCTGAAGAACCTGCCTCCGACATAGTCTTGTATAAAAAACCAAGATTGCCATCACTTTCGTTTTCGTCCTTTTGATATTCTAACACTTTTCTGAAAAAAGGAGTCTGCATATTCTTGAATAAAATTGCAGGATCTTTTGTTGCAATTCCATTTATATTTTCTCCTTTCATTATTAGAGATAAACTATCGTCTAGCTCTATCCCCGAGTAAGGAACTTTTCCATATACATCAATATATCTTCCTAGCCAACCAGAACTCAAATATATATCAGAGCTACTTGCAGTCTGCCAAATATCGGTAGATCTAAAATGCGATCTATTAGGAAATGGATATCCCACATTATTAATTATAGACAAGTTACCATTGTCATATAATTTCTTGAAAATCTTTAGTTCCTTATTAAACCCTAGTGTTTTTGAAGCCTTAAGAACTTCTGAATCAGGAATTGCGATATCTGGCCTATTTTTGTAATAAAGTTCGTTAGTGTACGGCACAACAGTATTCAATCCATCGTTTCCTCCCGCCAATTGGATTAACACAAGTTTCTTGCCATTTAAAGATTTAGAAGAAAAACCATTAAAGGCATTTAATATGTTTGGAACAAATGCTAAGCTACCTGCTAAAGCACTTTGTTTTATAAAATCTCTTCTTTTCATCTT
>CAZIYK010000122.1:0-5930 GCA_964543445.1 uncultured Flavobacteriales bacterium | reverse complement strand
TATTTTTGTACCTGAAAACTTACCGTAAATTACAGTGTCGCCAACTTTCACTGTTAAATCTTCGCTATTTCCTATAGCGACAACTTTACCTTGCGAAGGTTTTTCTTTGGCACTATCAGGAATGTATAATCCCGATGCAGTTTTAGTTTCGGCAGCAGTAGGTTCTATCAGAACTCTGTCTGCAAGAGGTTTTATACTCATAACTTTTGTAGAATTTATTTTTTATTTAAACTAAAAATATCTTGGGCGTTCCCCTACGGGTCGGGCTTTCACTTATACTCCTCGTTCATTACTAGTCGCGATGTGCATCGCGCCTCTTCATTCTCTACGGGGTAATCGTTCTATCCCTAACGCACGCATACTCCCTTACAGAAATTATGCCAAAAATATATGTCATGCCAAGTACAACAAAAAAATGCCGACTTGTCAGCAAGTCGGCATTTTTAATATGTTTAATAAGATATTCCTGACAGAAACTATTTTGTTTCTGGAGTACTTTCTTGTTTCATTGGCTCAGCAGCAGGAGTATTTACCTGTGGTGCATTGTCCAAAATATTTTTCAATTCTGTTTGGTCTTGTATGTTAGTGTTATGACGAGGTATAACAAAGTTAGATAATAAAATAAATCCAACTAATGCAGCAACCAAAGTCCATGTACTCTTTTCAAGAAAATCGTTAGTCTGTTTTACTCCTCCAAGCATTTGACCTCCTCCGCCAAAAGTAGAATTCAATCCTCCTCCTTTAGGGTTTTGAACCATAATCACTAGAATTAAAAGTAGTGATGCAATTAGTATTAAAACCGCAAATAATGTATAAGCATTCATGTGTATGTAATTTTTGTATTTAATTGTCACACAAAACCACTATATTTTGTGTGGGTATAATTTTTATATTCAATTGTCGCTCAGAATTATTCTCTATCTACAACATTGTAAATAATCCATTAAGATTCCGACAATTTTTTAATTGCTCTTATTCGGTCGGCAAAGAAACCACTTTTTTCTGGATATTTCAAGCCTAAAATCTTATAAGCTTTAATTGCTTTAGAATATTTTTTTTGTTCTATGTAAACTTGGGCTAAAGTTTCCGTCATCCACCCTTCATTTTCTTTAGTTCCTGATAAAGCAATATTGCCTAAAGTAGTGTCTTCTTTGGGCTTCGGCTTTAGTTTTGGGTTAGAGTTAATGAACTTATCTATAAGGTCGAATTTAGAATTTCCTGCTTCAGTTTGTCTTTCTTTTTTTTCGTAAGCATCGATTTTTTCATCGATTTTCCTATGAATTTCCTTCGCATTTGATAATTGCAGCCACTCATTAAAAGAAAATCTATCGTTAGTAGAGAAATTAATTATCTTATGTGCATCAGTTTCTTCTACTTCTGTATCTTCATTTTCTTGAGCTTCTGATTCTATTTTTTTTGAATTATTATTTGAGAATTCTTGAATTATATTCTTATCTAACTCTACCTCATCGGCCTCTGCTTCTTTGGTAATGTATTCAAAAAGTACAGTCCTATCTCCTACATACGCAGCAGTAGTTCTAAGGTACGAGTTGAATAAAAAATTGTTGTGAATTTTTAGATTTCGTAAATATAACATCCTAGCACTCTGAAAATACGGAAAACTATCTAATACAGAATCTAGTTGTTTTAAATCTAAATCTCTAACAGCGTTTTCGTTTTCAAGAAGTTCTATGAAGTTTTTAGTATTCATTACCAGTTAGCGACTGCTTCGTTAAATATATTCTCAAATATTCTTTCTAAAATCACATTTACAATAGCATCTTCAAATGATCCTGAAAGATCTTTGTTTGCATCAAAATCTTCGTAATGCGAGAAAGTTTTTTCGAAATTTTGATCTTCATCTTTATTATTGTAAAATCTAACTTTTACAGCTATTGTCAATCTGTTTTGTGCTGCAGTAGAATTAGCTGTATTTGCTGATGGAGTAACTCTGTATTCTGTTATCTCTCCTTCAAACTGCAAATCACCATTATTATTTACAAGACTTAAATTAGTCTGATTAAGAAACAAATCTTGCAATCCGATAGTAAAAGTTTGTTCTAAACTTGGATTAACTAACTGAGCATAGTTTGGAAAATCTGAAATTTCTACCGTTTTTACATCTGGAGAAATAGACGCCCCTGTGAACGAGTAAACCCCACACGATTGAAGAAACGTGATTGATAAAACTATGACAGCTATTATTTTAGCAGTATTTTTATATGCTTTTCTCACTAAATTATTTTTTTTTCGAAAGTAAACAATTATTTTAATTTTCTCGATTATTCTTTAAATGCTAATTTCACCATATCAATATAAACATTTTTCCAACCTTCCCACTCTTCGTCTCTACCTAAACTGTTATTATGAAACAAACTCGTAAAATTAGATTTTGTGCGTTTTGCGTATTCAAGGAGCTCCGTTATTTCTTTTGTTGCCTTCTCTGGCGATAATTTCAAATTCTTTTTCATGGCATAATCGCTTACCATAAATGGATGAACTTTAAGAGGCGTTTTTATCTCTAAATCTAAATCATAAAAATAGAAGTTTTCTGATGTAGAAGCCCTATACCCAATGTTGTCAGCATAACCCATAGAGTAATCGTTAAATATTTCTATATCGATTAAATACCTATAAGTTTCTGGTAATTGTAATTTTATAAAATGCTGACGGGAGCTATTTATTTTGAATTTAGCAATATTCTCTAATCTAGATTTTTCTATCTTAAACTTCTCGGGCATCAGGTTAGAAAAATAACTAGGATGCAAACCTAAATTAGACCTGTCACCCACCGATTTTATCAACGAATGTAACTTTGTCTTGTTGTAGGAGATATTTCTGTCGTATCTTGAATAATTTGCAAGCAGAAAGAAATAACTCATCTTTATATTGTGTTTTTTCTGAAGCCTTACAAGAAAACTAAAACTATCGTAAGGATCTTTTCTCAACCCTAAATTAGATAGTATTCTATCGTAAACTTTGTATAAATTAAGAGAAAAGATATCTATAAACATTCCGCCAAGTCCTCTAATTAGGCCCTTGCTACTGTATTTAAATACCTGACTTACATCTATGGTAGATTCAAATTTAAATTCTTTTTTTCGTTTTTCTTTAAAGTCGAATTTTTCATCTAAAATAGCGTATAGCTGATCTACCCAGATATCAACTATGGGTTTTTTGATAAAACCATTTTTGAATGCGAGACTGTCTTCTGATACAAACCTGTTGTGATCATCTCTTAGATGTGGTAAATATTCCTCATATCTACTTAAAAGAAAAAAGCTAGCTCCAAAAACATCGAAAGGCATCGCTGATTTTTTACCTACATGAAAAAATATTGGAGTACCATCTTGTTCTGTTACATTAATTTCTACATCATTTACACCTTGCTCGAATAAAATGCTAGTACTCTGAAAAAACAACTCGTCTCCAATAGGTCCCATTGTATATGAAATCTTATGTCCATCATGATCCATAAATTCATCAACAACAGTTGTAAAACTAATTTCTATATCCAGAAATTCTTTAAAAATCTGCTTGAAAATATACTTTAAACGAGGTGTGATTTTATGAGTATATATTAATAGCATTCTATTTTGTTGTTTAACTGAGTATTGTTTGAAATGTAATTATGCGTTACTGTTTTGCAGGTATATTAACTCGCAGTTTCACACTTATAAAACTAGGTTTCAAATATAGTAATAGATTACAAAATACCTTCATCGGCAAAGCTATAATAATTTGTATCTCCAACTATTACATGGTCTAGTAGTTTTATGTTCAATAATTGAGCTCCTTCCTGAATATTTTTAGTGATATTTATATCGTGATGCGAAGGTTTTGTATTGTCTGATGGATGGTTATGTACAAGGATTATCGCTGGTGCAGAAAGCAAAAGTGCTCGTTTCAATATAACTCTAACATCTACTATTGTTGAAGATATCCCACCTTTGCTAATTATTTCCTTTTTTATAACTCCATTATTTGAATTTAAAAACATGCACCAAAATTCCTCGTGATCAACATCACTTAATAAATCTTGAAATGCATCATAAACAGTACGGCTTTGTCTTATCACTAGAATTTCGTTCTTGGAATCTTTTTTTCTTCGCCTTCCTATTTCTAGTGCAGAAAGAATATTTATTGCTTTTGCTTCACCTACACCTTTATATTCCATTAATTGTTCTACCGATAGTTTAGCCAAATCGTTAAAGCTACCTCCTACGCTTGCCAAAATTCTTTTCGCCAATGCTAAAGCAGATTCATTACGGCTACCACTACCTAGCTGAATTGCTAGCAACTCTGCATCTGATAGCGCATGACGACCTTTTAAAATAAATTTCTCTCTCGGTCTATCATCTTCAGCCCATGCTTTTATTGATGTATGTGGCAATTTGTATTCTTCCATCTTGAATTCAAAATCATCAATCCTAAGTATCTCTATACTAGAATTATTCACTCTTAAATATACAAATTAAATGAATAGGATTTGATTTGTAAAATCAACAAAAAAAACCGCTCTAAAATTAATTAGAACGGTTTTCTGTTTGTTTAACTCATGGAGTGACATAAAGTCGCTCCGTGAATATGATATCTAGATTACTTAACTTCTTCGAAGTCTACATCTTGTACATCATCGTCTCCACCACCTTGTTGAGCTCCTCCTTGTGCACCTGCATCAGGTCCTGGTTGAGCACCACCTTGCTGTGCTTGAGCAGCAGCTTGGTAAAGAGCTTCAGATGCTTTTTGTAGTTCTTCTAAAGCAGCATCAATAGCAGCTAAATCTTGAGCAGCATGAGCAGCTTTCAATTTAGTTAAAACATCTTCGATAGTTTTCTTCTGATCATCAGTTAACTTATCTCCTGACTCTTTAAGCATTTTCTCTGTTTGGAAAATAGTAGAATCAGCAGTATTTAACTTATCAGCTTTTTCTTTAGCTTTTCTATCTTCTTCAGCATGTGCTTCTGCATCAGCTTTCATCTTAGCAATTTCTTCTTCAGATAGTCCAGATGAAGCCTCGATACGAATATCTTGAACTTTTCCAGTAGCTTTATCCATTGCTGAAACTTTGATGATACCGTTAGCATCAATATCGAAAGTTACTTCAATTTGTGGAACACCACGCTGTGCTGGAGCAATTCCATCTAAGTGGAAACGACCGATAGTCTTGTTTCCTGAAGCCATTTGACGCTCTCCTTGCAATACGTGAATTTCAACAGATGGTTGATTATCAGTAGCAGTAGAGAACACTTCTGTTTTCTTAGTTGGAATAGTTGTATTTGCCTCAATAAGTTTAGTAAATACACCTCCCATAGTTTCGATACCTAGAGATAGTGGAGTTACATCAAGCAACAATACATCTTTTACATCTCCTGTAAGAACTCCTCCTTGAATAGCTGCTCCAATTGCAACAACCTCATCAGGGTTAACTCCTTTTGATGGAGCTTTTCCGAAGAATTTCTCTACTTCTTCCTGAATCTTAGGAATACGAGTAGATCCTCCTACAAGAATTACCTCATCAATATCTGAAGCTGATAAATCAGCATCACTTAACGCTTTCTTACATGGATCAATTGAACGTTTTACTAAATCGTCAGTAAGTTGTTCGAACTGAGCACGTGTTAAAGTTTTCACTAAGTGTTTTGGTCCTGAAGCTGTTGCTGTGATGTATGGCAAGTTAATTTCAGTTTGAGTAGAAGAAGAAAGCTCTACTTTTGCTTTTTCAGCAGCTTCTTTCAAACGTTGTAATGCCATTGGGTCTTGTTTAAGATCCACATCTTCAGCAGCTTTAAACTCATCAGCTAACCAATCAATAATTTTATCATCAAAATCGTCTCCTCCAAGGTGAGTATCACCATTTGTAGAAAGAACTTCGAATACACCATCACCTAATTCAAGGATAGAGATATCGAAAGTACCACCACCTAAAT
>CAZIYK010000121.1:1699-5955 GCA_964543445.1 uncultured Flavobacteriales bacterium | reverse complement strand
AAGAAAGTGTTTTTGTTTTCACTATATTTAATTTCAATTTATGATGCATTTACAATATAGTTTTTTACATATCAACATGAACGAAACTCCCTACTTTATGAACGATAATCAGAAGTAGTTGAACGTATGTAAAACCATAACATTTAAGATATTATTGTTATTTGCATAACTTTTGCATAACACAATTTTTAATAAACTAATAATATAACATGTCAGATAAAACCGAGTCTAAACCTCTAATTGCCAAGGAGGATAAAGTTCCGTTTAGAAGTAAATTAGCTTACGCTGCGGCAGGACCAGTAGATGTTTTAGGTATTTGGGTACTTGTGAGTATTGCTTATCAAGTTTTCAATATGGAGCTTAAGCTTCCACCTACCTATGTTGCCATAATTTTAATGTCGCTTCGTCTATGGGATGGTGTTTTAGACCCAATAATGGGTTGGATTTCCGATAACTTTAGATCTAAATGGGGTCGTAGACGACCTTTTATTTTTGTAGGAGCTATAATGGCCGGTTTAACATATCCTCTTATTTGGTGGTTCCCTATTGACACATGGACTTCTGCTTTAAGTCCAGACCAAGTCCACCTTTATGTAATGTTGTGGGTTATTGGATTCGGAATTCTTTTCTATACATTTTTCACTATTTGGGGGATTCCTTATCAAAGTTTGTTGATGGAAATGACTCCCGATTATAACGAGCGAACTCGTGTAGCAGAGGTAAGAGGTTACTTCCAAACTGTTGCTGGCTTTGTAAATGGTTGGATATGGTGGCTATCAATGCTACCCATCTTCTGGATTACAGTTGACGGTGTAGATGTTGCCAGTCCTCTGAATGGAATGCGTTACATCAGTATAATTATAGGTGTTACAATTATGACCTTAGGAGTGCTACCAGCAATATTCCTAAAAGAAAGATATTACGAAACTGATCTAGTTCAGAATCAGAAAAGTATTTCATTAGTAAGAAGTATTAAAGAAACTTTCAGTAATAAGCCTTTTGTTATTTTGAGTTTACTAACTGTATTCTTCTTAATGGGTCAGGCTATTTTCGATGGTTATGGACGATACGTTGGAACTTACTACGTACTTGGTGGCGATTGGAATGAAGGTGCGAAATTTGCAGGATACGGTACATTTATATACACGATATTTAGTTTAGCATTTATTCCTATTTTCAGAAGTCTTTCAGAAAAGATAGGAAAGAAAAAAGTTTTAATAATTGCAATTTCTATTGCCTTATTGTCTTATGCTACTACATGGTGGACTAACGATCCTGAATATCCATATTTAATGCTAATAAATACAGTATTTGTTGGTATTGGATACGCTGGACTTTGGTTGATGCTTCCATCAATGCAAGCTGATGTTGTAGATTACGATGAGTTGCAGACAGGTGAAAGACGTGAAGGAGGTTTCTCTTCTATCTATTCATGGGTACTTAAATTGAGTTTCATGATAGGATTCTTAATATCTGGTCCGCTATTAGAAATGACAGGATTTGATGCTGAAACAATTGATAAAATAGGGCCAGCAGAATTAGATGCCATTTATACTAATATGAGAATTGGCTACATGATTATTCCTATTGTTGCTCTAACCATTGCACTGTTATTTTTAATTAAGTTCCCTATTACTCAAGAAAAAGCTGCTGAGATTAGAACTGAGCTAGAGGAAAGAAGAGGAAAGGTTTAAGATTAACAGTTGTGCTATCCTTACCATGTAAATTAGGATTGAAATAAAAAGATATAATAAGAAATATAAATTTATATACAAATGAAGTACGGATATTTTGACGACAAGAACAAAGAGTACATAATCACTAATCCTAAAACTCCGGTTAAATGGACTAATTATGTTGGAACTCTTTCATTTGGAGGTATTGTTGACAATACGGGAGGATCGCTTATTACAAAAGGAGATCCTGCATTAAACAGAATAGTAAAATATATTCCTCAATTGCCTAGTTCTGATTTTAAAGGAGAGACTCTTTACATCAGAATAAAACAGGCAGATGGAAGCTATAAAGTTTTCTCTCCATTTTTTGTACCAACTTTAGATAAGTACGATTTATATGAGTGTCATGTTGGATTGGCTTATCAGAGAATCGTATCTGAGTTTTATGGCGTTCGTACTGAGGTTACAATATTTGTTCCTAATGGTAAAAATGTTGTAGTGCGTGATATTAAAGTTACAAACGTTGGAGATTCTCCATTAGAATTAGACGTTATTCCTGTTGTAGAGTTTACTCACTTTGATGCACTTAAGCAGTACACTAATGCTGACTGGGTTCCTCAAACAATGACAGTTGATGCTACTAAAAATAGCGATGGTACGGTTATCTTGCAACAGTATGCTTTTATGAAAAAAGAATACGAGCAAAACTTCTTTACATCAAACTATCCTGTTGATTCTTTCCAATCTGATAGAAAATTATTTTTGGGAGACAACGAGTACGGAACTTGGAAAAATCCATTAGAATTACAAAACGAAAGCTTATCAAACTACGAAGCTCGTAGAGGTGATAATATAGCTGCATTATTGCATAAACTAGGAACTCTTGCTCCAGGAGAATCAAAAAGATTGATTACTCAATTAGGACAAGAAGAGCCAAGTAAAATTGCATCAGCAGCAGAAGAATTCAAAAGCGAAGAAGCTGTTGATAAAGCATTTGCTGAATTAGCTGAATTCTGGAAAGGATATTTGTCTAAACAACAATTCCAAACTCCTGACGATTCTTTCAATACGATGGTGAATATCCACAATCCACGTCAATGTCACACTACATTGAACTGGTCTCGTTATTTATCTCTTTACCAATTAGGTCTTGGAGCACGTGGACTTGGATTCCGTGATAGTTCTCAAGACGTAATGGGTATTCTTGCATCTGTTCCTGAAGAAGGACGTAAGCTTATGGAAAAATTACTTTCTGTACAAAAAGCTGATGGATCTGCAATGCACCAATTCTTCCCATTAACAATGGAAGCTAACGAAGGTGATTCTCGCGAAGAAGAAGGACACAAGTTTTATGGCGATGACCACTTATGGATAGTTCTTGCAGTTAGTGAGTACCTAAAAGAAACTGGAAATTATGATTTCTTAAATAAAGAAATTACTTTTTACGATAAGGAACTTCCATTAGAAAAAAGAGAAAAAGGAACTGTTTTAGAACACTTGAAACGTTCTCTTAATTTCACTAAATCAAACACAGGACAACACGGTTTACCTTTATTAGGTTTTGCTGATTGGAATGACACTGTAAACTTACCAGGTAATGCTGAATCTATATTTATTGCTAATCTTTACGGAAAAGCTTTAACAGAGATGATTCCTCTAATGCGTCATTTAGGTGATGAGGAATTGGCTAAGCAGTACGAAGAAGACCACAGACACATGAAAAATGTTCTTAACGAAACTTCATGGGATGGTGAGTGGTACCGTCGTTACTACGAGCAAGATGGAAGTCCAATTGGATCTAAAGAAAACTCTGAAGGACAGATTTATACAAATGCTCAGTCTTGGTCTATACTTTCTGAATTTGCAACAGAAGAGCGTGCTCTTAAAGCATTAGATTCAGTAGAAAAGAAACTTAATACTAAGTACGGAATTAAATTGAGTTACCCTGGATACAATGGATTTGACCCATCAAAAGGTGGTGTTACAACTTATCCTCCAGGAGCAAAAGAAAACGGAGGTATTTTCTTACACTCAAACCCATGGGTTATGATTGCTGAAACTATGGTAGGAAATGGAGACAGAGCTTTCCAATATTACAATCAAATAAATCCAGCTTCTCATAACGAGAGTAACATGGATACATTTGAGTGCGATCCTTACTGTTATCCACAAAACATTCTTGGTGATGAGCATCCACAATTTGGTTTGGCTCGTAACTCTTGGTTATCTGGAACATCTTCTTGGACTTACCAAGCAGCTACAAAACACATAATGGGTGTTAAGCCTAAGCACGAGGGATTGGAAGTTAATCCTTGTATTCCAAAAGCATGGGATGGTTTCACTGCTGTACGTGAGTTTAGAGGTTCTACTTACGAAATCACAGTAAAAAATCCTGATAATGTTTCAAAAGGTGTAAAATCTTTTAAAGTTGATGGAAACGAAATAGAAGGATGTGTAGCTCCTATCTTCTCTGATGGTAAAACACATACTGTTGAAGTTGTAATGGGTTAATAAATTTCAGATTACACATAACACACACTGAATTTTAAAGGCTCAATTTTATATTGAGCCTTTTTTTAA
>CAZIYK010000121.1:0-1599 GCA_964543445.1 uncultured Flavobacteriales bacterium | reverse complement strand
ATGAACATATCAAAAAGAATTAAAATATTAATTGTTGCTCTAATGCCATTGCTAGTAAATGCGCAGGAGAAAAATACAATTACAGTAAATACTGATAAGGTAATTCAGAGCTATGATTTACCAATGTTATTAGGAACAAATGCAGGTGTATTCTACAAAGAATCATATCTGATGAATCCTAAGTTGATAAACAATCTACTAGATTTAACTCCTGGAATCATTAGAATTCCTGGTGGTACATGGTCTAACGAAATCTATTGGAACGGCAATGGAGTTCGTAAACAAAGAGAAAGTTATATTGAAAAAGAAGTTTACGATAGTATTACAAAAGCAGGAGGAAATCCAATGCAAGTAGCTTTTGATACTACAAAGTACGACGGACAGAAATGGGATATCGATTATAGCGGTTATGCTCCAGGATTCCGTACTCACGGTAACGAACAAACCCTTTCTGATTATCATGGTTTTACTGATGTGCTTTTTCTACACAAGTGGATTCAGTCTTTAGGAACAGAAACTATGGTAACTGTAAACATGGGAACAGGTCAGGTTAAAACTGCTGTTGAATGGCTTAAATGGACAAAGCAAAGAAAAAATTATGCTCTAGAACCTTTCGATGTTAAGTATTGGGAAATGGGTAACGAACTAGATGGACATTGGGAACAAGGTTATATTTTGCCTGATGGCTCAAAAATGAATGGCAAGGAATATACTCGTCGTTATAAGCTATTTGCTACTGCAATGAAGAAAGAAGATCCTACTATAAAAGTTGGTGGAAGTACAGCTTCTAGTATGCAATTAAAGTTCATAGAAGACATTATTAAAGATACAGAGTGTCCAATTGATTTTATCTCATTCCACGCTTATCCATCTCGTGATACTGATACCGATTTCGCTGTAATGGCCGATCATGCCGCAGAAATCAACGATGCAGTTGCTAAAGTGAAAGGTTGGATTGCAAAATACAGACCTAATCAAGTAGGTAAAATAGAAATTGCACTTACTGAGTGGAATATAAAAGTAAAAGAAGACATTACAACTGTTGACCTTACTAATACTCTATGGTCTGCAACAATGATGGGAGAGATAGCAAAATCTGGAGTAGATATAGCTTTACAGTGGGATATGTTTTCTACTACCGAAACAGGAGGTCACGGATTATTTAATCCTACGGATAAAAACATGACTCCTCGCAGTCAGTATTGGGGATTGTATATGTGGAGTCACTATATGGGAAATAATCTAGTAGAATCAAATATAGCAGGTTCTAAGTACATCAGAAGCTATACTACAGTTGATAAAGATGGTTACGTATCGGTAATGATGATAAACGGATCGAAGGATAAAAGTGAAGTTGTAGAGCTTAAATTACCAAATGTAAAAGGTAGAATTAACGCTCAGGAGATTTCATATTCTAAAGATCAGTTTGAGCTGAATAAGGAAACTCTATTGCCTTCAAAAAGTGAAAAGCCAGCAGAAAAACAGGTAAAACTTAAGAAGAAAAATAAGATTACCCTTGATCCTTACAGTATCAAAATAATTAGGTATAAAAAATAATATTGGATACAGAAAAGACCTCAAACGAGGTCTTTTTTTATG
>CAZIYK010000120.1:0-6133 GCA_964543445.1 uncultured Flavobacteriales bacterium | reverse complement strand
GAAAATTCTTTTGTCATGTAAGTCTGCCAATTCCCTTCCTCATCAACGTAAATCAAATATGCTTCAAGCTCGGGATGCTTACTTAAAAACTCTTTCGTTTTCTCTAATCCCATAGCCATAAACGTAGTAGCATACCCATCAGCAAGAGTACAATTCTCAGCCATAACCGATGCACTAAGCATATTACTTCTACTAGTAAAACCTGTTTTTGCATTTATGGTATGAACATATTTCTCTCCTGTAAGAGAATCAACTCTAAATCTTCGATAATTTCCTGAAGTAGCCATGGCTTTATCTGTAATATCAACAATGGCACTTAACGGTCTATCTTCATTTTGATTAGGATCATCAATCCCGATTCTCCACTTACTGCCATCAATTTTTCTTCCTTTCGCGACTATCTCCCCTCCTATTTCTATCAAATAATTATCTATTCCTTTCTGATCGAAAAAAGCGGCTACTCTATCTAAAGTATATCCTTTGGCTATTGCATTGAAATCTATCTGCGTTTCAGGAAAATCTTTCTGGAAAACACCATTAGGTAAAATTCTTGTCTTATCAAATCCAACAGTTCTCATCAACTCTTTAACCTTCGATTCAGTAAGGTTATTTAATTGTCCTTTAGGTCCAAATCCCCATGCATTAACCATTATACCAATAGTAGGATCAAAAATCCCATCAGATTCTTTCCATATTTTTCCTGATGCATTGTAAACATCAACAAACATCTGATCTACCACCACGGTTGTATCTCCTCTATTGATTCTAGAAATATCTGAAGTTGGCACATATGTTGACATAGATTTTATAATTGCATCATAAATACTGTCTATTTGTACCTGATAGCCTTTGCCATCCTCCGAAAGATATTTTATGTGATAAGTAGTTCCTATTACATATCCTGCAAGCGATTTTTCAACAAGGTGTGGTTCATCAGAGCACGATGAAAAAGTAACACTAACAAACAGTACTAACCCTAAAATCTTTTTAAACATATTTATACACTTTTTAATCCGTTATACTTTACTATATATCCACTATCCTTACTCAAAGGTTTCGTCATATCATCGCTATTTGCTAAACCTACACCTGCATAAAGCAACTTTGCATTTTTTGATTTAGCATGCACACGAAATGTTTCCATCCATATTGAATCAAATTTATCAGGATCATCGGGAAAAACAACAGTTTTCACAACAATAAACGTAAGTTCTCCATTAGGATTATTAACAATAAACTGAGGATTTTTCTTCAAATCGCTATTTACAGCCAAGAATTCATATTTTTTCTTTTCAAGATCTTTCCCTACAATATTCATTCCTAGGTTATGAAGTTCTTGTTTTGTTAACTCTGACATTATTTTTGTATTGACAATGAATATTTGCGAAATTAGCTTAAAATTTTCAATAAAGAAAAGCCCATAAATGATAGATTTTATTAATTTGCGAAAAGTTTTTTAGACAAAAAAACTAATGTTTTTTTTATAGAATTAACCAAAAATGAAAAAATCAAATAACCATGAAAAACAAAGTAAATAAGCTAAAAACCAAGCTTAAAGACAAAAAGGACTCATTAAAGCAAGCAGGTATAAACAACAAAGAAAATTTTAAAAGTTTCTTTCAAGCTTGCGGAATAAGAACAATAGAGTACTAATCACTAAAACCTACAACTAACATTGTAGGTTTTTTTTAGCATTAAACACAATATGAAAACTAGATGCGCTTGGGTTACTAAAGATCAAATTTATATAGATTATCACGATTATGAATGGGGCAAACCTGTTCACGATGATTACAAACTATTTGAATTTCTGATATTGGAAACTTTCCAAGCGGGTTTAAGTTGGATTACTATACTAAAGAAGAGAGAAAACTTTAGAGATGCATTTGATAATTTCGATTTTGAAAAAGTTGCAAAATACGATGATGTAAAATTTGAGGAATTAAAAAATAATGCTGGAATCATCAGAAATAAACGAAAGATAAATTCAGCCATCAACAATGCTAAAGCTTTTATAGAAGTAAGAAAAGAATTTGGCTCTTTCGATAAATATATTTGGAGCTTTGTAAACAACAACCCCATAATAAACAATTGGAAAAACAACGAAGATATTCCTGCTACTACCAATTTATCAGAATTAATTTCTAAAGACCTAAAAAAACGAGGATTCAGTTTTGTTGGTCCTACCGTAGTTTATGCATATATGCAAGCCACAGGAATGGTTAACGATCATCTTGCCGACTGTGATTTCAAATAATTAACTAACCTTGAAATCCCAGCCATCTGCATCTCTATAATCGTTTAAATCTGATAGAAACTTATCTCTATCAATCTCTTCTGCTCCTAAACTAGCTAAATGATCGGTATAAAGCTGACAGTCTATCATAAAATAGTTTTCTTCTTCTAATTTTCTGACTAGCGAAATAAATGCAAGTTTAGAAGTATTGCTTTTCTTGCTAAACATTGATTCTCCACAAAACACTTTCCCGATATTTACTCCGTACAAACCACCAACAAGTTCTTCTCCTTCCCATACCTCAACAGAATGAGCTATACCTCTATTGTGTAAATCAACATACGCTCTTTTCATGTTAGGAGTAATCCAAGTTCCATCTTGATTGTTGCGAGATATAGATTTGCAATTATCTATTACTTCTGAAAAAGATTTATCGAAAGTGATAGAATATTTATTCTGATTAATAACATTCCTCATACTTTTAGAAACCTTTAGTTTATGTGGGTATAAAACCATTCTAGGATTAGGACTCCACCAAACAATAGGATCACCATCTTCGAACCAAGGGAAAATGCCATTTCTGTATGCAAGATGTAATCTTTCAACACTCAAATCGCCACCTATAGCCAAAACTCCATCTTCGTTAGCTAACGACGGATGAGGAAATATCAATTCATTATCAAGTAGATACATTTATTTTTTTTAATTCAAGATTCTTGAAACGCAATTTAATATCAATTTAACAACTTAATTATCAAAATAATAAAAAGCTTAAAGCAAAAATATCAAAGACTCAATAAAATTTGCAACTATTATTTATTTTGACCATATTTGTAATAGCTCCTAATGGAGTTGTAGTTTTTTCATTGTAATTTTAGGGTTAATTTAAGGGAGCTGTTGTAGGCTCCCTTTCTTGTTTACATAATTATCGTACATATTTTTTCACTATATTAGTTATCGTAAAAACAACCTAATTAATATGACTACAAAAAGAATTGCAAGTTTTATTCTTCTACTTATTTTTCCTGCATTTATTTGGGCTCAGACCACAGAGGACAATACCTATTATGATGCATCATACAAAATAGGAAGCGATACTAGTAATACCAAGGGGAATGAATTCATTAATGTAATTTCATACAATATAAAAAGCCTTCAAATAATTCCTGAAAAAAAACTTCTACGTGCAATTACCAAGGTAACAATAAAACCTACTAAAAACTTAAATAGCTTTTACTTAGATTTTCATAATTCAAACAAAATACTAAGTCTAAAAGTTAACGATACTATTGCTGATTGGAGATTTGAGCATGGCCACAATCTATACATCAAGCCTCAAATGAAGATTAAACAAAACACTCTATTTACTGTAGAAGTAAAATATTACAACACTAAAAACAATGTTGATTTATGGAACAACGCATTATTTGAAGACGATTTTATATTTACCAACATTCCTAATTATCTATTATTTCCATCTAACGAAATTTTGGGAGATAGAGCTTTCTATAAAGTAAATATTACTATCCCCGAAAACTATAAACTAGCATCGTTTGGAGAAACAAAAAACAACACAAAGTATAATTATACTGTAAAAGACGAATCCACGTTAAGTATAAACAACTTTACATTAAACCTATTAAAAGATTATTCCACATTCAGTATAGATGGCCCTAAAGTTAGCCTTACATCAAGAGTTTCTATAAATCAATATACGCCTATTGATTCTACCATTGTTTTTGAAGATATAATAAAAAGAGTGCCAAACCAGATGGCATTTCTAGATTCAATTTTAGGATATTACCCATATAAAAACTTCAATGTAGTTGTAACAAAAGAAATTATCAGGAAAGGATTGTACAATAGCAGAAGTACCGTAATTATTCCATATGCATACACTCTAGATTCTACGGAGGTTAGTAACAAAATATTAAATGGATTAGTAAAACAGTGGTTTGGCAACAAAGTAAATGTTAAAGATGAAAAAGATTTATGGATAACAGAAGGTTTTTCTAAATACATGGAATGGCTACTTATTGAGCAACAAGTAGGCAAGGTAGAATTCAACAAAATGATGAATTCAAAACTAGTTGAAGCAAGAAAATACATCGGAAAAGTAGATTGGCACGAGATGAATCCTTTTCCTCTTTATCAATACGATCTGAAAAATATCACTAATGACTTTGGCAACTTATCTAAAACTAAGATGATAAAAGGTGATGATGTTTCTTTCTTTTACAAAGCGATAGGTCTAAATCCTAAAACGCTTTCTGATAGCATAAGAGATGATTTCATGCATAAATTCGGACATAGTGTTGATGAATATTGCATAGATGGTCATTCGTACTACGAACTGATGAATTGGGCAAGGGAGCAGAAAAGTGGAAACTTTAAAATTTCTACCGATGGATTCTATACATTAATATCTGTACAAGAAAACGAATTTAAAACTCATATTTTCAAACTTGCTGATCCAGGTGATGAATACAAATATGATTTCACAATCCCTATCAGAGGAGCCCTTTTCCTACATGCTATAAGGTTGTATTTTGGAGATGAGCTTTTTTTCAAGAAAATACTTAATATCGCTAACCATTTCTCAGGAGCATCATTATCTACTCAGTATTTTGTAGATGCTCTTAACAGGGATACCAACGGAGAATTGAAAGATTACATAAATAAATGGCTGTATTCCGACACTGAAATACCTTCATTCTTACCTAAAAGAAAACCTGATGTGAAAAAATAAAACCTTATGGTTATAGCACCATTTCTTTAAAAGGAATAACTACGTTGTATCCTTTGCTACTGAAGTAATGTTTGGTATTTGAACCAACAGCCATAACAAAATCACCACCCCAAGCTCCTAAGCTTTTAATACTTCCTTTAAAATCGGGGAATAGCTTTTGCTTTACGGGTGTTTCGCCAATTATGTCTGCTATTAACAATTCGTGCTGAGCCATTAACTTTCTGAATTCTGAAACATCTTTGCAAGCAACAAACTTATCCGTAAATACAGATGCTTGTTCTATTAATGTTGATTTATCAGCTAGTGATTCTTTATATCTTTTAATTCCATCTCTAGAATTCTGCTTTTTATTAAGGTGCACAAAAAATATCTCATCGTAAAAAGGAGGTACAAAATCCACAGTAAGATAACTTACCTCTTTGTTTATTACTCTATAGATAATAGGCATATCAATCAAAGCACAAGCAATATCATAACCCGAACCTGGAAAAGTTTCTTGCTGTAATAAAAAAGGATCAACCTTTGCCCATTTTGATATATTACTAATCAAAGTAGAACTACTTCCCAATCCCCACGACCTATCAAATTCTAAATGAGTTTCAACATCTACCCCTTTAGCCTCGTCAGCAAAATTAGGATTCATCATTGCCGAAACTTTAAGAAAAGTGGTTAATGTGTTGGCAACATTTGTGTCTGTAGAGGATATAATTTCAAAATTATTACCTAACTCGCATTCAAACCACAAACTACCATCTACGGTATAACTTCTCCAACTAATGTTATTATCCCTAACTTTTTCTACCGTTAAGGTCTGACCTTTTTTTGTTGGTAAAGCCAAAGCTTCGGCTCCATCTAAAACTAGATATTCTGAAGTTATGAGTAATTTTCCATTACTCCTGAAATGCAATTTATTATTTGGTAACATTATTGATATATAATTATTTCACTTTAGAATTTTCAGGAACAGGAATTCCTCTATAAGCATAAAACTGCTTTACAACATTGCTATGAGTGGCTGTTTTATCCTTAAAATAGTCTACAAAATATCTTTTTTCCGCGTCTGTCGCATCTAGCTGATTAAGTATATTGAGAAGGTGCATTTTCATATGTCCACGTTGAATACCTGTAGTTGTAAGCGATCTCAAAGC
>CAZIYK010000119.1:0-6154 GCA_964543445.1 uncultured Flavobacteriales bacterium | reverse complement strand
TTTTAGGGTTGGGGCAAAATTCATTGAAAGTCAATAAGTATTTATTCTAAATGCTTTTACCCCGCACTCAACCTTTTTAATTTTTGCTATTAACAAATACAACTACATAATCAATTTCATCTCCCTGGCTTTTTTCGTTAATTCTTCTCTAAAATCAGGGTGAGCTATACTTATTAATGCTTCTGCCCTTTTGTAAACAGGTAAAGTTTTTAGCCTTACAGCTCCGTATTCAGTAACAACGTAATCTACCATCTGACGCGGAATTGTAACAATAGTACCCTCGACAAATGAAGGTACAATTCTAGATTGAAGTTTCCCGTCCTTATCTGTAAATGTAGAATTCAAACAAATAAAACTCTTCCCTCCTTTCGACCATTGACTACCTGTAACAAAGTCCCACATTCCACCGTTTCCTGATACTTGTGTTGTACCCAAACTCTCTGCATTTATCTGAGAAAATAAATCAACCTGAAGCGCATTGTTGATAGATATGAAATTACTCAGCTTAGCAATTACTCTAGGGTCGTTTACATAGTCAACAGGTTGCGATGCTAAAGCAGGATTTTTATCTACAAAATCATAAAGATTTTGAGTTCCCATTGCAAAAGTATATGAAACCTTACGTCTGTCAATTTCTTTATACTTACCTGTCATCACACCACTTTCAAGAATTGAAACATACGCATCAGAAAGCATTTCGGTATGTCCTCCTAAATCTTTTAAATCTGATTTTGCAATCAAATTACCAACAGCGCTTGGTATGCCCCCTATTCCTAGTTGTACATTATATCTATCTTTTATATGGGGTAAAACATGTTCAGCAATTCTAATATCAACATCCGATGACTGTGAAGGAGGAACAACTGACATTACTTGATCTTTAGGAGCTTCAACAACAGCATCTACTTCCGTAATATGAATGGTATTCTCGCTACCTCCTAATGCTACAGGCATATTTGGATTTACTTCTAAAATTACCGCAGATGAAATTTCTACCTTAGCAAGTGTTTCAGAATTATTAGGTCCTAGATTGAAATATCCATAATCATCCATTGGTGCAACTTGAAAAATCACTACAGTTCTTCTATCTCCTCTGTATCCATCGCGATAATAACTCGGTGCAAGGTGGTAAGTAATTGGCGAATAGTTTGCAATTCCATACTGTTGTTTCATTGTTCTAGAAACCTTGCTGAAATGCCAATCGTGATAAGTAAACACCTGTGGATTCTTAGCTACTTCGGGTACAGGTAATAATGTTACCACAGAAAATACATGTATGTCTTTTAATTCGTTACCTCGTTTTGAAAGTGCTATATCGCACAAAACAGGTTTTCCATTGAATGCACCATATTCTACTGTATCTCCTGATTTAACTAATTTAACAGCCTCTTCTGCACTAGTTAATTTTTGCGAATACAATTCTTTTAAGTTCATAGATATTTATTTTGTTGTTGGTTAATGATCTTATATCAATGGTTAAATATCATAAATCAAACACTCATAAAGAATGACAAATATTAGTTACTGAATATTTATTCATTAGTTTCAGGTCATGTATTTGGCTAAATAAATTAACATTGAATTGTCTAAAAAAGACTTTAAATGTTAACTAGTGTTAATAATCACTTAAGTTAAGTTAAGGATGACACGAAACATACAATCCTATCTAAACTCTTGCTATTTTAGCTATGCAATCAGTTAAAAACAATAAATCAACAAATTATGAGAACTTACATAAGTATAGCAATTTTCGCTTCAATGACATTATTGGGAGCTAATAGTGTAGAAGCACAGAACAATGGTAGAGGACCGATGGGTTTTTCTAATTTCGACAAAAACCAAGATAACATTCTTACAGAAAAAGAATTCAATGAGGCTAAAGCCGAAAGAATGAATAATAATGGTAAACATCACAGAGGGATGAATATTTCTTTTGCAGACCTTGATGTTAATAAGGATGGAAAAGTAACTATCAAAGAGTTCGATGATTATCGTGCTACAATGATGAGAAAGCATAAAGGCAATCGCAATCAGAATAGAATGGGTAATAGAAACATGCAGAACCCAAAAGCTATGTTTGCCAAAATGGATGCTAACTCAGATAAATTCATCAGCGAGGATGAGTTAATTACATTCCGTCAGGAAAGAATGAAAGCTCAAGCAGAAAAAGGAGGACAAATGAGAAATGCTGGAAATGCACCTTCTTTCGAAAGTTTAGATTTAAATAAAGATGGTAAAGTTTCAGAATCAGAATTTATGAGTGCTCATAAAAAGATGATGAAGAAATATAAAAGAAACAGACAAGGTCGTAATAATATGATGCCTGCTATTCCTAAATTCTCTGAATTAGACAAAAACGGAAATGGTACTGTTACAGAAGAAGAATTTATTGAATTTCGTCAGATGCGAGTAAAAGCTCAAGCAGAAAAAGGTGGACAAATGAAAGGTCTTTCAAATGCGCCAACTTTTGAAAGCATCGACAAAAACAAGGATGGTAAGATTGATAAAAGTGAGTTTGAAAACCACATGAAAAACGACTGTAGAAGAAATCATAGAAGATAGTAATTAATAAATAGTATCATTAATTACATCTAAAATTTACAAGCCTGTATTTACCCACAAATACGGGCTTTTATGTACAAAACCTACATTAAATCTCCATCAAAGTATAAAACTTCTACCGAATTTTATAACACTGCTTCCGTAGGTTGTAATTAGATTTGTATTAAACAAAAAAACAAGAGTTATGAGACATTATATTTTTATTAGCATAGCTACTACCCTATTATTTTTCACTTCTTGTAATAAAGATAATGACATTACCATAGACGACGATAACACACCAAATGTTGAAGAAACAAACGTAAATCAGTCTGCATTGTACAACAAAATTGAATCAGCAATTTTGGCTTTCCCTAAAGAAGATCTAGATGATAGTGAATTAGCTGGACTATTGTTGATGAGAGAAGAGGAGAAACTAGCAAGAGATGTTTACGAGTACATGCATCAAAAATATAATATGAAGATATTTGAAAACATCATGCATAGCGAAGAAGTTCACATGTTCGCTATCAAGGTAATGATAGAAAAATACGGTTTAGAAGATCCTGTAGACAATAGTCCTGCTGGCATTTTTAAGAATAGTAAACTTCAAGAAATATACAATGCACTTATAACGAAAGGTGATAAATCTCTTACTGATGCATTGGTTGTAGGAACAATAATTGAAGATTTAGATATTAATGATTTGAATGAACTCATAGAAGAATCATCTAATAAAGATCTAATCTATGTTTACGAAAATCTTAATTTGGGATCTAGAAATCACTTGAGAGCTTTCTATCGTAATGTACTAAATAAAGGAGGAGAATACACTCCTCAGTATATATCTCAAGATGAATTTGATGCAATTTTATCTGGGAATAAAGAATTTGGCAATTGGTAATACAAACAATATTTAAATAACAAATATGAAACTAAAGAAAAATATAGCTATCAGCGAAACAGGGTTTGTTTTTGATCCAAACTCTGGAGATTCGTTTACTTTAAATGGAATAGGAAAAGAAATTTTACAACAATTTCAAGAGGGTAAAGCTAAAAGTGATATTTCGTACTACATACTAAATAAGTATGATGTAGATGAATATACTTTCGAAAGAAACTACGAAGACTTTATAGGCATGCTAAATCATTTTAATTTACTTGACAATGAGTAAGCCAAAATATACCATTGCTGTTACTGGACTTAACAACACCGACAATCCTGGTCCAGGAGTTCCTGTTATTAGGGCTTTGCGAGAAGCAGAATCTTTCGATGTAAGAATAATTGGTTTGGTTTACGAAAATCTTGAACCAGGAATTTACATGGATAATGTTGCAGATAAAGTTTATCAAATACCCTACCCTTCGGTTGGCTCTGATGCTTTAATGCAGAGAATAGAATACATCAACGAAAAAGAAAATCTCGATTTCATTATTCCGAATTTTGATGCTGAGCTAGTAACATTTATCAATTCTAAAGAAAGACTCGAAGATTTAGGAATTAAAACATTCCTACCTACACAAGAACAATTCGACGAAAGAGATAAAATAAACCTAGTTAAGTTTGGCGAAAAATATGGTATAGATGTTCCTAAAAGTAAATCTCTTACAAGCCTCAACGATGTTTCTTCTCTACATGATGAATTTGAATATCCTGTACTTGTAAAAGGAAAATTTTACGACGCTTACATAGCCTACAATTCGGAACAAGTAATAGGTCACTTTAACAAAATTTCTGCAAAATGGGGACTTCCTGTAATTGTTCAGGAGTTTGTGAAAGGTACTGAGGTAAATGTAATTGCCCTTGGCGATGGAAATGGAAATACCATAGCAGCAGTTCCTATGCGAAAACAATATATCACAGATAAAGGAAAAGCTTGGGGAGGAATAACTCTTGGTGATGAAAAGTTGTTGGATATCACTAAAAAACTTTTGAGAGAATCAAAATGGCGTGGTGGCATGGAATTGGAGATGATTAAAACCAATTCAGGTAAATACTATCTTATTGAGATTAATCCACGTATTCCTGCTTGGGTTTACTTGGCTGTTGGAGCAGGACAAAATATTCCGGAGGCATTAATAAAACTTGCAAACAACGAGCAAGTTGCTCCCTACTCTACTTACGCTGTGGGTAAAATGTTCATCAGATATTCTTACGATATGATTGGCGACATTTCTCAATTCGAACAACTAAGTATAACTGGAGAATTATAGAGAGTAATGCAGTAATTAATCTAAACAATTACACAGTAAAACATCTAAACAAAAACAAAATGACAAAATTAAAATACGAAAGACCGATAATTAATAAAATCAACGCTGGAGTTCCTGATAAATTTGGAATGAAAACATCAATAGAAACTCTAAGCCATATTGATACTATTCCTATTCCCGATATAATTAAAAAATACGGTTCTCCTGTATTCGCAGTATCCGAAACTACTATTAGAGAAACTTACGAGGAAGCTAAAAGTGCTTTCACATCGCGATATCCTAAGGTACAGTTTGCGTGGTCGTACAAAACAAACTACTTGGATGCTGTGTGTAGAATATTCCACAAACTAGGCTCTTGGGCAGAAGTAGTATCGATGTTTGAATACGAAAAAGCATTAAAAAACGGAGTACCTGGCAGTCAAATTATTTTTAATGGACCTGATAAAAGTGATAGTGATTTGGAGATTGCAATAAGTAATTCTTCGCTAATTCACATCGATCATTTCGATGAGCTTTACTCTATTCTTAAAATTGCTGAAACATCAGAGAAGCGACCTAAAGTTGCAATTCGTGTAAATATGGATACTGGTATTTATCCTCAGTGGGATAGATTTGGATTCAATTACGAGAATGGCGAAGCATGGCAAGCACTAAACAGATTGATGTACTCAGAGAAAGTTGATGTTGTAGGATTACACACTCACATCGGTACTTACATTACTACTCCAAATGCATATTCTGTTGCCGTAAGCAAACTTGCAGAACTAGCATCTAAGTTAAAGAAAAAGTTTAACCATGCCATCAAATACATTGATACAGGTGGAGGTTTCGCATCTAAGAACACTTTAAAAGGAGCTTACCTGCCAGGGAAAGATACTTGTCCTACCTTCGATGCTTATGCCGAAGCAATCACAGGAGCTTTGATGAGTGCTGATTTTTCTCCAGAAGATTTACCTACATTAATTCTTGAAAGTGGCCGTGCTATGATTGACGAATCAGGTTTCCTTTTAGGATCGGTTATTGCCAACAAACGCCTTGCCGATGGTCGTCGTTCTACAATTTTAGATATAGGAATAAACAACTTATTCACATCGTTTTGGTACGAGCACGAGGTACTTCCTGTAGAAGTTAGCTCTAACCAAACAGAAGACACAACTTTATACGGACCTCTGTGTATGAATATCGATGTTGTTCGTTCGGCAATTCAATTTCCATTGCTACAAAAAGGAGATCACGTTGCTATACGTAGAATTGGAGCTTACAATATGACACAATGGATGCAGTTCATTACTTTCCGTCCTAATGTAGTGTTGATTGATACCGATAAGAAAACACACATTATCCGTAAAGCTGAAAATAATGCTACTTTTGAATTTCAGGAAGTTGTACCGGAATATTT
>CAZIYK010000118.1:0-6231 GCA_964543445.1 uncultured Flavobacteriales bacterium | reverse complement strand
ATATCGTTATCAGCCAATAAAGCTTTAGATTTAGAACAAATGTTCTCGGTACACACCAATGCTACTTTTTTATTTGGAGTTACCTCTCTAATTTTATCTGCAATCTCAATTATTTTCTTTGCGTCTTTCTGGATTATTCTACTCTTTATCAGCTTTACAATAGCGATAGTTTCATCATTAATTTCTTCAAGTTTTACCCTTTTGGGTAGTTTGTATTTGTCAGTTAACGCTTCCATGTTTTCTTTTTTTATAAATGTAAATATATCATTTTATAAAAGGATATTTATTGTAATGTGCTGTATTGTATTTGGGTGTTTATATGTGTTTTAGCAATTTGTAGCTAAGTATAAGATAATGTGATTGATACATAGTATTTCTTTACTGTGTTTTACCTTGTGTAGATGTATTAATTGTATATTTTTGGCAACGATCTAAACTAAAATATTTAACATGTTAAAAAAGATTTTTAATCTGCTTTTTTCAACTAAAACAATGGCGTTGCTGATGGTGATTTATGCTGTTGGCATGGGTTATGCAACTTTTGTAGAAAATGATTATGGAATTGTTGCTTCAAAAGCTTTGGTGTATAATGCACTTTGGTTTGAAGTAGTACAAGTGATGTTGGCTTTAAATTTTATCGGAAATATAAAAAGGTACAATCTTTTAAGTAAAAAGAAGTTTCCAATTTTTTTATTTCATGCAGCATTTATTGTCATTTTAATTGGAGCAGGTATAACACGTTATGTTAGTTACGAAGGTCAGATGCCTATTAGAGAAGGAGCTACATCTAATCGTGTAATTTCTGATGAAACTTATCTCACACTTAGAATCGATAACAACGAAGTACAGCGGCATTACGAAAAGCATTTATTGCTTTCACCTATAACGAATAATAATTTTTCTGAAACTTTTGAGTTTAAGGGAAAAGATGTTGAGGTTAGTTTTGTCGATTTTATTCCTAAAGCAAGCGAATCTGTATTAAAAAATACAGGAAACAAAAAAGTTCTTCACCTTGTTGCTTCAGCAATGGGAGGTAGGGAAGATAAATATATTCAGCAAGGAAAATATATTAGAGTAGGAAGGCAAATATTTGCTTTTGATACCGATGTTCCTGGTGCAATTTCTATAAATACTACGGATAAGGGATTGAGCATAGTGAGTCCTACAGATATTACTTTTATGGATATGAATACGCAAAAGAGTGGTACTTATGTAAAGGATTCTATTGTTGATTTTGTAGACCATAAACTTTATGGATCAGGAGGTGTTAGTTTTGTTTTGACTGATGTTATAGATAATGCGGAAGTAGGTTTTGTTTCAGATTCAAATAAGAATTCAAACAAACCAGATTTACTTATAGTTGATGTGAAATCGGGTAATGAAACTCAAAGAGTGAATATTTTTGGAGGAAAAGGATATGTTAATGCTAAAAATCAACTTACCATAAACGGACTAAACATATTTATAGGGTATGGCTCTAAATTTATAGAGTTGCCTTTCAAAATTAGATTGAATGATTTTATTCTAGATAGATATCCAGGGTCACACAGTCCAGCTTCATTTGCTAGTGAAGTTACTCTTATAGATGGCAATAAGGTTGAGGATTACAGAATTTTCATGAACAATGTTTTAGACTACAAGGGATACAGATTTTTCCAATCGTCTTATGATCAAGATGAAAAAGGAACAATACTATCTGTAAATCACGATGGTTTGGGAACAGGAGTAACTTATTTTGGATACCTTTTGTTGACAATTGGAATGTTTTGGACTTTGTTTGCACCTGGCTCAAGATTTATGACTGTAAACAAAAAACTTAAAAAATTATCTTCTAAAGTATCGGTGTTATTGCTGTTTGCTATGTTGGGATTTGGCTCAAATGTTAATGCCCAAGCACCAAATATTCACATGTATAATAATGTTGACTCTTTGATAAGTGCCAATACTATTTTACAAGAACATGCTGACAAATTTGGTCATTTAGTAATTCAAGATAATGGAGGAAGACTAAAGCCAGTAAATACTTTTGCATCTGAATTGATGCGTAAGGTTTATCGAAAAGATCATTACAAAGGATTAGATGCCGATCAGGTTTTATTATCTATGACAATTAATCCGATAGCTTGGCAATTCGTACCAATGATAAAAATCGATCAGAAAACAGGTGTTGGAAAAACTATTGGTGTAACTGAAGGTTATGCAAGATTCTTTGATTTCTTCGATGAGAAAGGTGGATACAAAATCGGTAAGCTAGTAGAAGAAGCATATCAGAAAAAGCCAGGAGAAAGAGGAACTTTTGATAAGGAATTGTTGAAAGTAGATGAGAGAGTAAATATTTTTTACATGGCTTTCAACGGAACTTTGTTAAGATTGTTCCCTATACCCAATGATAAAAGTAACAAGTGGGTATCGTCAGAGGGTGATTTGTCAAAGTTAAAAGGAGATGATTCTCTTTTTGTAGCTAAGATTATGCCTTGGTATATATCTACAATTAAAGATGCTCAGAAAACGGGAGATTGGAAGGATGCAGATCAGAAAATAGAGTTTATTTCTATGTATCAACAAAAATATGGAAGTTCGGTAATGCCGAGTCAAACAAAGATAGATTGGGAAGTGTTGTACAACAAGTATAAACCATTCCTGAAATTGTTTCCATATTACATGATGGTAGGTTTTGCAATGTTGATATTTAGTTTTCTACAATTGTTTAAACAGCGTAAATGGATTACATATCTGAATTATGCATCAATTGGATTAATAGCATTAGGTTTCATTTTCCATACGTTTGGGCTAGGAGTGAGGTGGTATATTTCGGGACACGCACCATGGAGTAATGGGTATGAATCTATGATTTATATATCGTGGGCTACAGTTTTAGCAGGATTTATTTTTGCTAAACGATCTACAATTTCGTTAGCTGCAACTGCGTTATTAGCTTCGCTGATACTTATGGTGTCTCACCTAAATTGGTTGGATCCTGAAGTTACAAATTTGGTACCTGTATTGAATTCTTATTGGTTGATGATACATGTGGCTATAATTACTGCTAGTTATGGATTTGTAGGTTTGGCAGCATTGTTAGGTTTCTTTGTGCTGATTATTTATATTTTCATGAATAAGGAAAATAAAAGTAAACTTTCAGTTACAATTACAGAGTTGACTTACATAAACGAGATGACACTAACTATTGGATTGTTTATGCTTACAATAGGAACATTCCTAGGTGGTGTATGGGCTAATGAATCGTGGGGAAGATATTGGGGATGGGATCCAAAAGAAACTTGGGCTCTTGTAAGTGTATTTGTTTATGCAGTTGTTTTGCACATGCGTTTGGTGCCAGGTTTAAAAGGTAAGTATGCGTTTAACCTTGCGTCTGTCGTAGCTTTTGCATCAATTATCATGACTTATTTTGGAGTGAACTATTATCTATCAGGGTTGCATTCTTATGCAGCAGGCGATCCTGTACCTGTTCCTAGTTTTGTGTATTACTCAATTGTTATAGTAGCGATTGTTGCTATTGTGGCATATTTTAGGAAGAGGCAATTAGATGATTAGAAGGTATAAATGCCTCAAATGATAACAAAAAAGGTCTAAGCAAATTTTGCTTAGACCTTTTTGTATTTGGTTGTTTTTTTCGGATTTCTTATAGATCCTCAAATTCTACATTTGTAAAATCTTCAACATTACTTGTTGTTAAATCTTCCTCAGGAGAAAAATCTGATTTATGACTATCAGAAATAACTTCTTCTCCTCTATTCTCTAATACGTAATCAGTTGTTTCTGCTAAAGCATTTCTGAAATCTTCAAAATCTTCTTTGTATAAGAAAATCTTATGCTTCTTGTAATAGAAAGAACCATCTTCGTTAGTGTATTTCTTACTTTCAGTAATTGTAATGTAATAGTCGTCAGCTTTAGTAGATCTAACATCGAAAAAATAAGTTCTTCTTCCTGCTCTTACCTTTTTAGAGAAAATCTCTTCGTTATCTTTTGTGTTTTTAAATTCGCTCATTTTTAAGTTGTTTTTTTACATTCAAAAGATTAAAAATCGAATTTATATATGTTGAAAATATAAATCAACTTCTGATGTTTTGTATGTTATTCAGTCGAAATTTACGCAAATCTATAAAAATATTTGAATTGACAATTAAATTGTACATTCTTCTTTTGACGCTTGTTTATTGCTATATCTAGAACAGAAAAAGTGACATTTTATTATTCTTTGTAAATGAGTTTGTTACTTGTTGCTTTTCTTCAGTTTTTTAGATTTATGGTGAAATAATTTTTTTTCAACTGCTCTAATTGATTGTAATTATTAATGTACGTTTATTGAATATTGTATATCTTTGCGGCTTTAAAAATAATACTTAAAAACGTTCTTATGCTTACAAGAAGACATATCAGGGCAAAAGTGATGCAATCAATTTATGCCTTTGTTCAATCGGGAAAAGATAATATTACTGTTGAACAGAATAATATGTTAAGGAGTATTGATGATATCTATGATCTATACTTGTTGCTTTTAGATTTAGTTGTAGAGGTGGTAGAGTGGGATAAAAGCCTTATAGAAAAAAAGAAATATCGTCTTTCTGGTAGAGAAAAATTGGCTGCTAGTGAAGGTTTATTAGCAAATAATTTATTTGTTGAGAAACTTGCCAATAATACTGTTTTACAACAAAATCTTGAAGATAAGAACTTGGGTTGGAAAGACCACGATGAATACCTTCAGATTCTACTTAAAGAAATAAAGGAAAGCGACCTTTATGCAAGATATATAGCTAGAGAAACACACACATTCAAGTCTGATAAGAACTTTATTATCGATGTGTTTAAAGAAATTATAGCTCCAAACGAAAAACTTCATGATTATTATGAAAGCGAGAATCTTTCTTGGATAGGAGATTTAGCTGTGGCTGATAGTATGGCAGTAAAAACTATGACTCTTATTTTTGAAGATTCAGAAGACGATCAACCTTTGATGAAGCTTTATAAAGATAATGACGATAGAAAGTTTGCTATAGAATTGTTTACAAAAACTGTAGCTAATTCAGGTAAATTTACTGATTTAGTTTCTGAGAAAACATCAGGTTGGGATGCGGACAGAATTGCTCAGCTAGATTTGATAATGATGCAGATGGCTGTTTGTGAGTTTATGAAATTCCCTTCAATACCTACTAAGGTTACCATTAATGAGTATTTAGAATTATCTAAAGATTTTTCTACGCCAAAAAGTAAGGTATTTATCAATGGAGTGTTAGATAAACTTTGGAGAGATCTTGAAAAGGAAGGAGAAATAAAAAAATCTGGTAGAGGATTGGTGTAAAATTTCATAAGTTTGAGCGTTTATTTCTATTTATTAAAAACGAATGTATTATGAAGTTTTTTAGAGTTTTAACCATTATTTCAGCTTTCGCGTTATTGTCTTCGTGTGGAGATGATGCGGCAAGCAGAGTTAAGAAAGAGAATGTAGAAAAAGTAGCCCAAAAGGCTATGAATAAAGCAGAAGCTCCAATAATGACTTTCGAAAATGCAAAGCACGATTTTGGAGATTTGGTTGAAGGAGATGTAGTAGAAACCGTTTTTAAGTTCAAGAATACAGGTAAATCACCATTGATAATTACAAATGCTAGAGCGTCTTGTGGATGTACAATCCCTGATTACTCTAGAGAACCAATTGCTGCAGGGCAATCTGGAGAGATTAAAGTTAAATTTAACTCAAGCGGAAAACGCGGTAAGCAAAATAAAAGAGTTACTCTTACAACAAATACAAATAAGGGTAGAGAGTTTATTTACATTTATGCCAATGTGTCTAAACCTAAAGAGTCTAAAAAAGAAAACAAATAATTAATTACTTATAAATATGAATACAATTTTGTTACAAGCCAATAGTGGAATGCAATCTGCAATAATGCTTGTTTTGATGTTTGCAGTTATCTATTTTTTCATGATAAGACCGCAAGTAAAAAAATCTAAAGAAGAGAAAAAATTTCAAGAAGCTCTTGTTAAAGGAGATAAAGTAGTTACTACTAGTGGAATTCACGGTAAAATTGCTGACCTTAATGGTACTACTTGTGTGATAGAAACAGGTGCTGGAAGAATTAAATTTGAGCGTTCTGCTATTTCTAATGAGTTAACTGCAGCTAGCTACGGTTCAAAAGAAGAGAAGAAATAAAAATTAGTTTTATTACAACTTACAAGCCTCCATTTATGGGGGCTTTTTTTATGTTAGTGTCC
>CAZIYK010000117.1:0-6260 GCA_964543445.1 uncultured Flavobacteriales bacterium | reverse complement strand
CCTGCAACTTGCTTTCTATATTCTTTAGGAGCAATATCAAAATCAAGGGCCATTGTATTAGCCGTTTGGCTACCATAAGTTAAATTCTCTTTATCTAAAAAATGACGATTAAAATCAGCTGTCAACTGTTTAAGCATCTTTGAATAATATGCAATGTCGTCATGCTTCCCAAGTATCTCCGATGCTTTCAACATTATTTTCACATCCAGAATATGAAAAGCTGTAGAACTAATTGCAATAGGGCAATCTATATACTTCCATCCTCCGGGAGGACACCAATCACCTAATCCATATTCGATAATCCCATCTTCGCTCATATTATGCACATACTCAACCCAATGTTTCATATCTGGGTAAAATTCTTCGAGAGTATTTTTATCGCCATAAAATTCGTATAAATACCATGGTATTTGAACTACAGCAGTTCCCCAGTCAGGTGTTGCAGTTCCGCTTGTTCGTCTGCCCGGAGCTATCATGGTAGTAATACCTGCAGGTTTCATAACTAAAGATCTATCCTTAAATCCTTTTCCAAAATTTATCTGTTTTTTTGATTCTCTGCCCGATGATCGCATATCAAAAACATATTTTTTCAGAAAACGCTGTACATCAAAATTATAGATAAGAGTTTTAGAAACGGTATGTACATCTCCTGTCCACCCTCCTTTTTCACGATGCGGACAATCAATAGGTACACCTGGCATATTACTCATAGAAGTCCATTTCGCCAGTTTATGAAGTTGATTTATATTATTTTCAGAACATTGAAATGATCCAGCATCAGAAACAGAAGAGTATATCAATTGTGCAGTAAAATCCTCTTTTTTCGGAACGTATTTAAGACCTCTAACTTCGGCATATCTAAATCCAAAATGGGTAAATCGCGGATGCCAAACCTCTTTTGTTCCTTCTCCTTTGCAAATATATTTTTCTGATTGATAAACTTTAGTAACTCTATGCCCCGTACTCCTTGCATTAATGTTTCCATCGTCATCTAGTCTTTCAGTGCAACGCAGGCTTATTTCATCTCCTCTATTTCCTTTAACCTGTATTTTAACCCATCCGCCTATATTCTGACCGAAATCAACGATATAAACACCGTTTCCCTTATCAGTTATGGTTTTTGCAGGTAATTCCTTCATAACACGTACCGGCTCAGCGAACTGCTCATACAATTTAGTTGGATGCACTTTTGCCAAAAGGGCTTCTTTCCATTCTGATGAGATTTTGCCGGGTTTATTCCAGTTTTCAGGAACTAAACGGGCATCGAAATGTTCGCCGCCATAAATACTTGAATAAGTTATCGGCCCCTTTGTCCATTTCCAGCCTGCATCTGTCCCAATAGTTTTAACCGTTCCATCATCATAGTGAATTACCAATTGAGCAATAAATACAGGCTGGCCATAAACCATGCCTTTACTAATTCTTGCTTCCCAATTCATCACATTCTGATTGTACCACCCGTTACCCAACATTACTCCCAAAACATTATGTTCCGAAAGTTCTTTAACATCTATATTGTATGCAGAATAGTAAGTGTAATCTTCATAATTTGTTTGCGCAGGATCCAACACATTTTTCCCAATCTTTTCTCCATTCAAATAGGCCTCGTAATATCCCGGTGCCGAAATATATAAACGCGCATAGTCTATTACTCTATCACTATTTATTTTAAATTCTTTACGAAAGACAGGCAATGGATCCTCTTTTTTATAATCAAAAGTAATCCACTTAGCTTTCCAATTATCAGGATAACGGATTGGCTCTACAAACATAACAGGATCACTCCACTCAGATTGTTTATCATTACTATCCCATGTTTTTACCCTTACAAAATATCTATTACCAGGGATTAATTCAGCACCTGCATATTCTATCTGAAAAGATGCACTGTTTTCCTGCTTTCCCGAATTCCAAACCGAATCATGCATCGATCTATCAGCATACACTTCGATCTGCCATGCTTTTTGTATATAGCCTTCTTTAGCTGTCTTCCACGAAATAAAAGGCTTTATCCCTGTGTTTGTAACAAACTCAACTTTAACGTCTTCAACTTTATCTTTTTTTACTATTCCTTCCTTTATTTTACAACTTTGAGTAAAAAAGAGAGAAACACTTAAAATCAAGGCTATACTTAATATGTGTGATTGCTTTAACATGTAATACTATATTTTGAAATCCAATTGGTATAATCTATACAAACCATTGGATGAATTTTAACCATATCGGTAAAACTAATAAAGACCGTTACAAGAACAAACATTTGCTCTTGCAACGGCCTTTATTTATTTATCTATTTATTTTTTTTTATACCTATTAGCATTCAGCTTTGCCATTCTTTTTTCCGAAACTTTTATAAATTTCTGATCCAGCTCGTCAGAATCTTTATATTTCTTTCTTATTTCTATTAATTTCTTCTTCATCATTTTTCTGACATCGGCATAATCAGGATCATCATATACATTTTTCATTTCATTTGGGTCATTAATTCTATCGTATAATTCCCACTCATCTACATCGTAATAGAAATGAATAAGTTTGTACTTCTTTGTTGCAATTCCATAGTGTCTTTTCACCATGTGAACAGAAGGATATTCGTAATAATGATAATATACAGCATCGCGTGTCCATGCAGCAGTATCTCCTTTAAGTAAAGGCATAAAGCTTTCACCTTGCATATCAGATGGAACGTCTATACCTGCCGCCTCCAAAAATGTTTCTGCAAAATCTAAATTCTGAACCATCTCATCACTAGTTATGCCTGGTTTTATAACATGAGGCCAACGGATAAGTAATGGTGTTTTAAATGATTCGTTATACATAAATCGCTTATCGAACCATCCGTGCTCACCAAGGAAAAAGCCTTGGTCTGACGTGTAAACAACAATCGTATTATCTGCCAAACCGCTTTTATCAAGATAATCTAGCATTCTTCCAATATTTTCGTCAACAGTAGCAATTGTTCCCAAGTAATCCTGCATGTACCTTTGGTACTTCCACTTCATTTTCTCTACATCGTTCATCTTTGGCCAATTAGCCTTAAAGAAGTCATTTATCGAGTCAATCACTGGGTCATACGCTGCTTTTTGTTCAGCAGTAGCTCTTCCGTATTCCTCGTAAAAACCATTTGGGAAAGCAGGTACAGAAGGTTTTACTTCGCCCATCTCCTTAAGTGTTTGTGGTCTGATCTTCATATCATGCCCATATTGCATATAATGCAAAATATTCATTTCACAAGTTTTTGCCGCAGTACCTCTGTTTGAATAATCATCAAAAAGTGTAGCTGGTTCAGGGAAAGTTTTTTTAGTAAATTCCTTGAACTTTTCTGGACTTGGCCACCATGGTCGGTGAGGAGCCTTATGCAAATACATCATCATAAACGGTTTGCTTTTATCTCTCTTTTTATCCAACCATTCTATACTTAAATCTGTGATGATATCAGTTACATACCCTTGTATTGTAGTATCACCACGAGGTGTAATAAAATCAGGATTTATATAATGTCCCTGTCCAGGAAGTATCATGTATTCATCAACCCCTTTAGGGCTATTTCCAAAATGCAGTTTTCCAAATATTGCTGTCTGATAACCTGCTTTTTGAAATATTTGCGGAAATGTAACCTGAGTTGTATCAAAGGGTGTTATATTATCTATTTTTCCATTTATGTGTGTATGTTTACCAGTAAGAATTGTGGCTCTTGATGGGGCACAAATCGAATTGGTAACAGTCGCATTGGTAAACTTAATACCTTCATTAGCTATCCTGTCAATATTCGGTGTTTTAATAAGCTTGTCAGAATAAGCACTTATTGCCTGATAAGCATGATCATCAGACATGATAAAAAGAATGTTTGGCCTTTTTTTCTGTTCTACTTTTTTGTTTGACGTACAACGACTAAACAAAACAATTACCAATAAAAGACTGGTAATTACAGGTACTGTACGTTTTAAAAATTTATTCATGATTGATGTATTAATAATTGATTTTTTGTTTTCCTTCTATAAGTTCTATTTCTTTTCCTTTCCAAATAAATTTCCCGGTAAGGCCTTTGGGTAAAATGATTTCTCCTTGGATTCCTTTCTTCCCTTTTCTACTAAGTTTAACCGAGATATCTCCTTTATAATGAGGAACAATAGCTTCAATATAATTTAATTCTCCGGGATGAGGTTCGATAACTACGGATTTAAAACCGGCTGAAGCCGGATTTATGCCACAAACATACGAAAGAAAGTGATAATTAGGACTAGCACTCCAAGCATGACAGTCGGAACGTGTTGGTTCGGGAGTTTCAGCAAAGGTGGTCAGCCCCATATTGATCATCTCTTTCCAGTCTTTTAAGATATTAAAATAATCCTCAGGAACCCCAGCTTTTCTAATTGCTTCAACAAGGTAAAATTTATAATAAAAAGTGGCCTGGCTCAAATCCTTGTCGTCAATTAATTTCCTTAAGACAATCTCCTCCTTCTGCTGATCAAACATACCTGCAAGAATGGCAAGTATATTTGCATGCTGGCTGAATGAGTTTTTTTCGGGAGTATCTGCAAGCAAACCTTTTTCTTTATCCCAACAAAGGTTGTATGTGTTTTCTATCACAGACTTTGAAAGTTCATCATATTTAGAAGCCTGACAAGAGTCTCCGTATGCTTTAAAAAGCTCTGATGCTTTTTGAAGTGCGATAGCATAGCGTAAAGAAATTATTGATGAATTACCATCGATAGCTCCGGGAGGAGTGCCTCCTATTGGTTTTTCAGGATTCCATTTCCCAAAAGCCCAATCTACAAAGTTCCACCAGTCCATAGCACCTAACATTCCTGTTTCATCTATTTGTTGCTCATACCAATAAAGAACATTATGTATTCCATTTAGGTATTTCTTTACAAATTCAGAATCATCACGGTTCATCCAATAATCGTGAACCATTTCAGTCCAGATCAATGAAAATGGAGGTATTACCTGAGGTTCACCTGATGGATAACGACTTTGAGTAAGTCCTTCAGGCAATTGAGAGTTATAAAATAAATCTATCGCATTGCGCATCAACCGGTCATCTCCTGCAACATAAAGAGATATAAGTGCTTGTATACGCGTATCTCCAATATATTGCAATTGTTCGTAATAAGGGCAATCATAGTATGTTTCACCGGCACACAAACGGGCTGTATTCCAACCTATATCCCATATAGCTTGAAGCGAGTTGTCATTACTGCTAAAATGTCCATTTTCTTGAAAAGGATAGGCGGTAAAATAACCGTAGATATCATTTATTATTAAAGGAGAATCCCCTGTTTCCACAGTCAACTCTAGATAACGGTAAGTACGGAACCAAAGAGGTTGATAATGTCTGTTTTCACCTCCGTCGGGGTTAAATATGTCGTAATAGTATCCAGGCATATTTTTCCCTTCCACAATGTTCCTATTTCCTTTCTCTCTTTTATTATTAACCAATGCTTCGGCATACTCCATTTTGATAGTTGCCCCCTTACCACCGCTAACCACTATTTCTGGATAAGCTGTAGTAAGAAATGTCTGATCAAGCAATATCTTTACTTTTTTGTTTGCAGCAACATGTATTGGTGATTTCCCTTCTAAAAAGAGTTTTTCAACTTTAATATTTTCCGTTCTTTCAACCTCGTTGATTCTCTGAAACTTATATTCTAAGAATGGGATATTTCTAGGCACTAAAGCCCAGTCCCATCCTGTGAATTTACCTTTAGGGGTAGCACGTCCAAGCCGGTTTGGTTTTCGCCAATTACTATCGTTAAAATCAACCTGCTCCCAACCAAATGGATATAGGTTACCATCTACTTTTTCTGACGGCCCAACTGTTAACCTACGTGGAACGATCTTAACAGGCGAATATGCTTCATTTTTATATACCTTCCAACCATTATTCCCGGTGTTTACAAGCTCTTCCGTCTTACTGTTTCCCTGCACAAGAAAAGCCGTTTTGTTCGACATGTGGGCAATATGCCTTTCTTTATCAACGTTCCATACAACGGCAGCTAGTACATTTGTTCCTTCTTTCAGTTCTCCGGCAATATCAATGGTTTCAAAATGCCAATTGGCTAGATCTGAACTCTGAGGACCTTTGCAAACTTCCTTTCCATTAACAAATAATCTGTAGCGATTGTCTCCAGATACGTTAATTACAAATTTTTCTGGTTTTGCTGATAAGTTAAATGTCCTTCTGAAATGATATACACCATAATCTTTTAACGATACCCCAGGATAGGATATCCATTGAGCGTTCCATTTCTCATTTA
>CAZIYK010000116.1:0-6282 GCA_964543445.1 uncultured Flavobacteriales bacterium | reverse complement strand
CCGATATCGAACCAATAAGTGTTTTTAGCAATCCATCTTTTTAGGATTTCGTTTTTTGCAATTTCCAAATAAATTGGAGTTAAAGAGAATTTCCCTTCTTTAGGCAATGATTTGAAAATATCGGTACTAACAACATGAATTGCCGCAAAAGGTGTACCTGTGAAATCATCTGTTTTTTTACTCCATTTGTATTCGCCGGTTTCTGAATTTCTCCACCCACAAAGATTGTCTTTTTTATCCCAAAGAAATTCTCTTGTTGATTTACGTGGGAATGACGCTAGAGTAGCAATCGCATCGTTGTTAGTATGAGCATCCCATAATTCAGATATATTTATATCTGTAAGAATGTCTCCATTGTAAATTAAAATATTTCCTTCTTCGAAATACTTTTGAGCATGAACTAATCCTCCTCCTGTTTCTAAAACATCCTTTTCGTATGAAATAATAATTTCAGCATCAAACTTTTTAGAATTGATAAAATCTTCAATCTGATCGGCAAAGTAATGCGTGTTAATAACTATCTTTTTAAAAGAATGAGATATCAGTCTTAATATGATTCTTTCAAGCATGGGAACACCATCAACTTCTACCAAAACTTTTGGCATATTGTTGGTGATGGGTCTAAGTCTAGTTCCTAATCCTGCTGCGAAAATTATTGCTTGTTTCGTTGTATTCATATATGTTTTATCACAACATTGAGATGTTGAAAATTATAGGGGATTAAATTTTATAATCTTCAATCAAAATATTTTGTTCTATGTGGTTTACTCTAACTTTTACATCAAATTTTTCTTTTAGATGTTGAGCCAAATGCTCGGCACTGTAAACCGATCTGTGCTGACCTCCAGTACATCCAAAATTCACCATAAGATGAGTGAAATCTCTATCTATAAATCTTTCTACAGACCTGTCAACAAGAGTGTACACAGAGTTTAAGTGAATTTCCATATCTATTTCTTTATCTAAGAAATCAATAACAGGCTGGTCTCTACCGTTTAGTTTTTTGTATGGTTCGTATCTGCCCGGATTGTGAATCCATCTACAATCGAAAACAAATCCACCTCCATTACCTGAAGTGTCCTGAGGGATGCCTTTTTTGTAAGAGAAACTATTTATTGAAACGCTTAGAACACTGCTTTTAGCTATGTTTTTTAGCTTTTCGGAATTAGTAATATTTCTTAATGCTTTAATCAGATGAGGAATTTCTACATCTAATTTTATGTTATCTAAAATCCATTTTAGATTGTTTATAGCAAAAGGAATACTTTTCAAGAAGTGAGATTTGTTTTCGTAAAAACCTCTAAATCCATAAGCTCCCATTGCTTGCATTATTCTAATTAATACAAAAGGGTAGAATTGTTTTTTGAATAATTCTTCGTCAATCTCAAAATATTCTTTAGCACTTTTAATATAAATATCTATTAATTCTTCTTTCAGATATTGTGGAATATTCGCTTTAGCATCGTATAAAAATGAAGCCAAATCGTATTGTAAAGCACCTTTTCTTCCTCCCTGATAATCGATAAACCACGGCTCATCGTTCTTTATCATTATGTTTCTAGTTTGAAAATCGCGAAACAAGAAATAGTTGGAATCTACGTTGGTAAGATATTCTATTAAAGCTTGAAAATCGTTTTCTAACTCTTGTTCATCGAAACTAATACCTGCTAATTTCAGGAAATAATACTTGAAATAACTTAAATCCCATTGCATAGATTGTTTGTCGAATGCTTCGCGTGGATAGGCATTTGAATAATCTAATCCTTGGTGTGCTTTATATTGAAATTTTGGTAATTCCTGAACAACCTTAATTGTGTATTTCGAGAGAATTTCAGTGTAATCTTCTTTATTTCGGTTTTTTTCTAAAATAGAAAAAAGAGTTTCATAACCTAAATCTTCTTGTAGGTAGATGTTGTATTTTAAATTCTCGTTATATATTTCTGGAACATTTAAACCTTGCTTTTTAAAGTGTTTGCTAAATTCTATAAAAGCAACATTTTCTTTGTAATCGTTGTTGAATACACCAATGGCAAATTTATTTTCGCTTTTAATTCTGAAATACTCACGATTAGAGCCAGATTGTGGTAGTTTGTTTATCGTTAAAGTTGTTTCATTCGACCATTTTTCAAATAGGTCTTTTAACAACTCTTCTCTATCAGTGAAATTATTATCCATGTTTTATTGAAATCAATTCTGTTATTTATAAGGTTTATAAAGCTAATAAAATACGTGATAACGTAGGTTGAAATCACATAATTTTACAATATTTGTTGAAATATTTTTTGAAGATGCAATCATTAGGAGAACACATATTAATAGAGTTATATAATTGTAATAAAGAAATAATTGATAATTCGGATTTACTAGAAAAATTGATGCTAAAAGCGGCTAAAATTGCCAATGCTACGGTAGTGAAATCTGTGTTTCATAACTTTTCGCCTCAGGGTGTTACAGGTGTTGTTGTGGTAGAAGAAAGCCATTTTGCTATACATACGTGGCCAGAACACAATTATGCAGCGGTTGATTTATTCACTTGTTCCGAAAATATGGATTACGAAGCTGCATATAGATTTTTAGAAAAAGAACTTGAGGCTGAGCGTTCTTCTTTTACTAAAGTTTTGAGAGGGGAGAAGAAGTTCTTATAGTAAGATAATTTTTGATCACAAAAAAACTCGAATGATTTTTAATCATTCGAGTTTTTAAATATATCGTTGATTGACTTATCTAGTCAATTATTAACATTGCATCTCCGTAAGAGTAGAATTTGTATCCTTCTTTAATTGCTTCTTGATACGCCTCCATCATAAAATCGTAACCTGCAAAAGCTGCAATCATCATCATCAATGTTGATTTAGGTGTGTGGAAGTTAGTAATCATACAGTTAGCAATACTGAATTTGTATGGAGGGAAAATAAATTTATTTGTCCAACCATCGTATTCGTTAAGCTCACCTGCAGAAGATACAGAGCTCTCAATAGCACGCATTACTGTAGTTCCTACAGCACAAACACGTTTTTTATTTTTCTTTGCGTCATTAACTTTTTTAACTGTTTCTGCCGAAATAGTTGCTTTTTCAGAATCCATTTTGTGCTTAGATAAATCTTCTACCTCAACTGGGTTGAAAGTACCTAGACCAATATGTAAAGTAAGTTCTGTAAAGTCAACACCTTTAATCTCTAGACGTTTCATCAAATGTTTAGAGAAGTGAAGTCCAGCAGTTGGAGCTGCAACAGCACCTTCTTCTTTAGCATAAATTGTTTGGTATCTTTCGTCGTCAGACTCTTCAAGTTCTCTTTTTATGTATTTTGGAAGAGGTGTTTGTCCTAATTCATTAAGTTTCTCTCTGAACTCTTCGTAACTACCATCGTAAAGGAAACGCAATGTTCTACCTCTTGATGTTGTATTGTCAATTACTTCAGCAATAAGACTATCGTCCTCACCAAAATATAGTTTGTTACCAATACGAATCTTACGAGCAGGATCTACCAAAACATCCCAAAGGCGTTGTTCAGCATTCAATTCTCTCAATAAAAAAACTTCAATACGAGCTCCAGTTTTTTCTTTGTTACCAAACATTCTCGCAGGGAAAACTTTAGTATTGTTAAGAATCATTAAATCACCATCGTCAAAATATTCTATTAAATCTTTGAATTGTCGGTGTTCAATTGTTTTAGTTTTACGGTGAAGTACCATTAACTTAGCTTCATCTCTGTGCTCAGAAGGATACTCTGCTAGTAATTCTTCAGGTAACTCAAAATTAAAATTTGAAAGCTTCATGTATTTAAGTTTAATTGTTTTCAGATTAATGTCTAATAAAAATAGACTGTTTCCGTATTTTTACGGCCGACAAATATACAATCTCAACATAGGGGTTGTCAAGTTTTTAGATAGTTATTTTGATTTGCCTTTTTTTATAAAAATTCCTTTGGTGATTAAAAAAACTCTTTGTTATTTTGCACTGTTAAAAAACGAAAAAAATGATTACAGTAAATACAAATTGGTGGTGGCAAAGTGAACTCTAAGAGTTGGCTGCTGCGTTTGTATATATAATACATAAACGGTTTGTTCAACTCGAGCAAACCGTTTTTTTATGCCTTAAATTCAAAAAAAAGTAGTATGTTACATATAAAAAGAAATAATTGGTGGTGGCCTGTATTAACTCAATATGTGGGACAATTTGCTATACGATAATTTTATAAATTAACGGCTTGTCTCTACTCACAGACTTGCCGTTTTTTTATTTACATATAAAAAAGAAAGAAGATGGAAACATTGAAAATAAAAACAAATTTCAAAACCAAATTAGCTGATACAACTACTCCTGTGAGTTTGTACCTGAAACTTAGAGATATTTATCCAAAGTCGTTGCTACTTGAGAGTTCTGATTATCATTCTAAAGAGAATTCATATTCATTTATTTGTCTTAATCCATTAGTTACTTTAAAAATAGATGATAACAAAGCAAATGTAGAATACGCTTCATCAAATATTAAAAATGAGGAGTTAGAAGTAAATAGAAATTTTACTGAGTTGCTAGAAGGTGTAAGTAATAGTTTGAGTATTGAAGGTGGCGATGATGTAAAGAGTTTCAATGGTTTTTATGGTTATATAGCTTACAATGCTATTCAGTATTTCGAAACTATAAAGTTGAAAAATCACAGAACTTCAAGTTCTGAAATTCCATCAATACAGTTTTCTTTTTTCAAGAATATTATTGCTATTAACCATTTCAAAAACGAAATGATAGTTATAGAAAATCAAGTGGAGGGAGAAGTTTCTAAATTAGACAAATTGTTGTCTCAAATAGATTCTCAAGGATTTTCTACTATGCCTTTCTCGTTAGAAGGAAAAGAAACTTCAAATATTACTGACGATGAATTTTTAGAAAATGTAAGAAAAGGAAAGCAACATTGCCGTAGAGGAGATGTTTTTCAGATAGTACTTTCTCGTCAGTTTCAACAAAAATTTAATGGAGATGATTTCAATGTTTACCGTGCATTAAGATCTATAAATCCATCGCCATACTTATTTTATTTCGATTACGAAGATTTCCATTTGATGGGATCATCGCCAGAGGCACAAATAAAAGTAAACAATGGTAAAGCGTTGATAAACCCTATTGCCGGAACTTTCAGACGAACAGGAAACGATGCTGAAGATAAAAAGTTGGCAGTAAAATTATCTAATGATCCAAAAGAAAATGCCGAACACGTAATGCTTGTTGATTTGGCTAGAAACGATTTGAGTAGAAGTTGTAAAAACGTAACTGTTGAAACTTTTAAAGAAGTACAATATTTCTCTCACGTTATTCATTTAGTTTCTACTGTTGATGGCGATGTGGAAGCAAATCCTCGTAAAGTTATAGAATCTACTTTCCCTGCAGGTACGTTATCGGGAGCTCCAAAATACAGAGCAATGCAGTTGATAGATAAGTACGAAAATCAGGATAGAGGATTTTACGGAGGAGCAGTAGGTTTTATAGGTTTAGATGGAGAAGTGAATTTGGCAATTGCAATCCGTTCTTTCGTTAGTAAAGAAAACGTTTTGTATTCGCAAGCAGGAGCTGGAATTGTTGATAAATCTGACGAGCAAAGCGAATTGCAAGAAGTAAATAACAAATTGTACGCTTTGAATAAAGCAGTAGAAATGGCCGAAAATATTTAAGATATATGTAGAGACGCAATGCTTTGCGTTTCAAAACAAAAAAATAAGAATATGAAAGTTTTAGTTTTAGATAATTACGATTCGTTTACATATAATTTAGTTCATATCATCGAAAAGATATTAGGACATAAAATTGATGTATTCCGCAACGATGAAATTTCGTTAGAAGAAATAGAAAAATACGATAAAATTATTTTATCACCAGGACCTGGGATACCTGATGAAGCGGGTATTTTGAAAGATGTGATAAAGAAGTATGCTCCTACAAAATCTATGTTTGGAGTATGTTTGGGAGAACAAGCCATAGCTGAAGTTTTTGGAGGAGAGTTAACTAATCTTACAGAGGTTCACCACGGAGTTTCAAGTAAAATGACTGTGTTAGATGACGATGTGATTTTTGCAGATGTTCCAGAGGTTTTTGAAGGTGGACGTTATCATTCATGGATAGTTTCCAAAGATAAACTTCCAGAATCGCTAAAAGTTACATGTGTTGATGAAGAAGGTGAAATAATGGGATTGCGTCACAAAGAATACGATGTTGCAGGAGTTCAGTTTCATCCTGAATCGGTACTTACCGAAGCAGGAGAGAAGATGATTGAGAATTTTTTGAGGAGTTAG
>CAZIYK010000115.1:0-6319 GCA_964543445.1 uncultured Flavobacteriales bacterium | reverse complement strand
AGTTTACGTCTTAATTCAGCGTTATAAGTAATCAGTTTCTTTTATTTGGATTGTTTCTAAATCACAAAACATGTGATTTATTCATAAAACAATATATGTGGATTTGATACTTTTAGGCTCGAAAAATTAAAAATAATACCTAAAAATAATATTCTCAAGTATGCGAATATCAAGATTAACGAATATTGAGGTTTGCGATAAATCAAAGGAAGAAGATTTGTCGTTGATAGACCCAATAATAGAAAAATACAGGAATAAGAAAGGAAACTTAATACCTATTCTTCAAGGGGTTCAGAATATCTATGGATATTTACCTGAGGCAGCATTTAGGAAAATATCTAAGGATATAGGACTTAAATTATCTGATATGTATGGTGTGGCTACTTTCTATGCTCAATTCAGATTAAATCCTGTGGGTAAGAATATAGTTAAAGTTTGTCATGGTACAGCTTGTCATGTTCAGAATGCCAAGGATTTAACTAATGCATTAGAAGATAGTTTAGGAATAAAGGATGGAGAAACAACTGAAGATAGCTTGTTTACTCTCGAATCTGTTGCGTGTTTAGGTTGTTGCTCTTTAGCTCCTGTAATGATGATAGGAGATGAAACTTATGGTAATCTTGATGGAAAAGCAGCAGCAAAGATTATTAAGAAACTGAAAAAAGCTGAAGCAAAATAGTTACTAGTGTGCTAGATGTCGGTTGTTGGTTTTTGCTAGAAATGTTAAAATAAGCAACTAGATGCAAGTAATCAGAAACAAGAAACTAAAAAGATGAGTAAAACAAAAGTTATAGTAGGTATGGGAAGTTGCGGTATTGCCGCAGGTGCCAATAAAACCTACAGTGTTTTAGAGAATATAAAAAATGTAGATAGCCTAGACATTGATTTGAGCAAAACATCGTGTGTGGGTATGTGCTACAAAGAGCCTTTAGTTGAAATTATTGATGAGTCTGGATATTATATGTACGGAGGAATTGATGAGAAAAAGGCTAAGGAAATAATAGAAAGTCACGTTGTTAATAAAACTCCTGTAAAAGAATATATCGTTAAGTCTGATAAATTCGAAACAGAAAACGATGAGTATTTTGCTGGTCAGGTAAAAATTGCTTTGCGTAATGCGGGATATATGGACCCTGAATCTATTGAAGAGGCGGAAGGTCGTCATGCATACGAGGCAATAAAAAAGATAGGAACAGAAAAAATAGATGGCAACAGTGTTATTCATACTATTCTCGATTCTGGAATAAGAGGTCGTGGAGGAGGAGGATTCCCTACAGGTCTTAAATGGAAGTTCGCAGCACAAGAAGAATCAAAAGACAAATTTATTATTTGTAATGCTGATGAGGGAGACCCTGGAGCATTTATGGATAGATCGTTGTTAGAGGGCGATCCGCATGCTATTCTTGAAGGAATGCTTATTGGTGCGTATGCTATTGGTGCAAATCAAGGTGTTATTTATTGTAGAGCTGAGTATCCATTGGCAATTGAAAGATTGAATATAGCAATCAATCAGGCTAGAGAAAAAGGATATTTAGGTAAAAATGCAAGTGGTATTGAAGGTTTCGATTTCGATATTTATGTAAAAGAAGGAGCGGGAGCATTTGTTTGTGGAGAAGAAACTGCATTGATTGCTTCTGTTGAAGGAGAAAGAGGAATGCCTCGTAAACGTCCTCCTTTCCCTGCTGTATCAGGACTTTGGAAAAAACCAACAAACATTAATAACGTAGAAACTCTAGCCAATATTCCTTATATCATTTTAAATGGAGCAGATTCGTACAACAAGTATGGAACTGAAAAAAGTAAGGGAACTAAGGTATTTGCTCTTACAGGAAAAATTAAAAATGGAGGATTGGTAGAAGTTCCAATGGGAATTACTCTACGCGAAGTTATTTTTGATTTAGGAGGAGGAATTCAAGATGATAAAGAGTTTAAAGCTGTTCAGCTTGGAGGACCTTCAGGAGGATGTATCCCTGCCGAATTACTTGACACTTCTGTTGATTACGATTCAGTAAATTCTACTGGTGCTATTATGGGATCAGGAGGAATGGTTGTAATGGACGAATCTACTTGTATGGTTGATTTGGCTAAATTCTTCTTGAATTTTACTCAACAAGAAAGTTGTGGAAAATGTACTTTCTGTAGAATGGGAACTAAGCGTATGCTTGAGATTCTTACTCGTATTACAGAAGGAAAAGGAGAGCATGGCGATATAGAGAAACTAGAAGAATTATCAGAACAGATAAAAGAGAATTCACTTTGTGGATTAGGACAAACAGCTCCAAATCCAGTATTGACAACTCTTAGATATTTCCGTCACGAATACGAGGCACACATTTACGATAAAAAATGTCCTGCTAAAGTTTGTAGTGCGTTGCTTACATACGAAATTAAGCCTGATGCATGTACAGGTTGTACTCTTTGTGCTAGAAAATGTCCTGTAGATGCTATTAGTGGAGCTAAAAAAGAAGTTCACTTTATAGATCAAGACTTATGTATCAAGTGTGGTGCTTGTGATGATGCTTGTAATTTTGACTCGATTTTGGTTTACTAATTTTAACCACTAAGAACACAAAGACTTCAAGAATATAACAAAGAATTTTGAGGTCTGAGTGAAATAAAACTTTGAGCCCTTTGTGGTTAAAAAAAGATTAGAAATGAAGAATACAGAAAAAATAAATATAGAATTAAACGGTAAATCGTTAATTGTTAACGAAGGCGAGTCTATACTAAATATTGCTCGCGAACAAGGAATAGAAATACCTACATTGTGTAATGATCCTAGATTGGAGCCGTTCTCATCGTGTTATCTATGTGTGGTAGAAGTAGAAGGAATGCGAGGTCATCAGCCTAGTTGTTCTACTAAGGTAACTAACGGAATGAAAATTGTTACCGACAATGAATCAATTCACGCTGCTCGTAAAACAGCTCTTGATTTGATATTGAGTAATCACTATGCTGATTGTGCTGCACCTTGTAAGCAAACTTGTCCTGCAGGGGTAGATGTACAGGGGTATATTTCGTTAATTGAAAAAGAAAAGTATAGCGATGCTGTAGCATTGATAAAAGAAACAAATCCGTTGCCAGCAATTTGTGGACGTGTTTGTGTAAGACCTTGTGAGGCTGCTTGTCGTAGAAATTTACTAGACGAGGGAGCACCAGTAGGTATTGATTACATGAAACGTTTTGCTTCTGATTACGACTTAATGTCTGAGAATAAATTTGTACCAGAGGTTAAGCCATCAACAGGAAAGAAAGTAGCAGTAATTGGTGCTGGTCCTGGTGGATTATCAGCTGCTCATTTCCTTCAAATAGAAGGACATCAAGTTGATATTTATGAAGCTAATCCTAAATCAGGAGGATGGTTGCGTTATGGTATTCCAGAATATCGTTTACCAAACGATATTTTAGATGCTGAGGTTAAGAATATCACAGATCTTGGAGTAAATATATATTACAATCAGTATTTCGGAAAGAATCTTAGCTACGAAAAGTTAAGTGCAGAGTACGATTCTACAATTCTTACCATAGGTTCTCAGAAAGGAACATTGATTGGTACAAAAGGAGATGACGCTCAGAATGTTTTCTCTGGAATAGATTTCCTTAGAAATATGCAGATGACAGGTCAGGTAATGGATTTATCTGGCAAAACTGTAGCTGTTGTTGGAGGAGGAAATACAGCAATGGATTGTTGTAGAACATCGGTAAGATGTGGTGCAGAAAAGGTTTACGTAATATATCGTAGAACAGAGGCTGAAATGCCAGCAAACCCAATTGAGATTCACGAATCAAAATTAGAAGGTGTAGAATATTTATTCCTTACAAATCCTAAAGAAGTAAATAAGGATGAAAATGGAGTATTGAAATCTGTTACTTGTCTTAAAATGGAATTAGGTGAGCCTGATGCTTCAGGACGTAGAAGACCTATTCCAATTGAAGGATCGGAGTTTGAATTGAAAGTTGATTATATACTTGCTGCAATTGGTCAGAAAACAAACGTTGATTTTATTGACGATATAAATAGATTTGCTCATGATGGTACTTTAGAAGTAAATAAGTGGGGAAATATTGATGCTGACGAAAAAACTCTTCAAACAGGTGTGAAATCTATTTTTGCAGCGGGAGATGGAGTTACAGGAGCGGCTACAATTATTGAAGCTATTGCTCAGGCAAAAATAGCAGCAGATTCATGTAATCAGTTTTTACAAGGAAAAGAAATCAAGCCAAAGGCTAAGGAGTTTTTAAGTAGAAAAGATAACTTCAAGCCTCAAACAAAAGAGGATTATGCAGGCAAGTACGCTTTGCAATATCGTCAGGAAATGCCAGTTTTAGATGTTGATGCACGATTTAACTTCGATGAGGTTGAGTTGGGTTATGCTGATGAAAGTGTGTGTAAAACTGAAGCAGGTCGTTGTTTAGAATGTGGTTGTGTTGAGTATTTCGATTGTTCGTTGAAAAAATATTCTCAGGAGTATGATGCTGATCAGACTAAGTTCGCAGGAGATTACCACGAACACGCTATAGATTTCCGTCATCCATTTATTGAGATTGATAATAATAAGTGTATTCTTTGTGCTCGTTGTGTACGTATTTGTAACGAAGTTGTAGGAGCAAATGCTCTAGGTTTAGTAAACCGTGGTTTCGATACAGTTGTATCGCCAAGTATGGGATTACCGTTGCAAGATACTACTTGCGAGAGTTGTGGATTGTGTATTTCTACTTGTCCTACAGGAGCAATTAGTGAGAATTTCAAATTCAAGCCAGGTCCTGTTGTAGAGTACAGTGCCGAGACTATTTGTAACTACTGTTCTGTAGGTTGCGAGATTAATGTTCGTCATCACAAAGAATTTGTAATGAAGGTTGTAGGTGCCGAAGGTCAGATAAACCAAGATGCAAATATCTGTCAGAAAGCTAAGTTCGGGTATAACTACATGAACTCTCAAGACAGACTTACTACTCCGTTGTTGAAACAGGAGAACGGTACTTTTGCACCAATTTCTTGGGATGAGGCTTACTCTGTAATTAAAGAAAAAATTACTTCGGTAAATGCTGATGAGAACTTGTTTACTATTGGAGCAAGATATAGCAACGAAGAAATTTACATGCTTCAGAAATTAGCTAGAGCAGGAGCAAAGACTAACAATGTTGGTAGTTTTGCCGACTTTGGTAAATCAGATTATTTTGATGGTATATCTGAATTAAATGTTCCTTTCTATCAGATTAAAGAAACAGATACAGTTTATATTTTGGGTGATGATATTTACAAGTCTCATCCAGTTGTTGGTTATATGATTCACAATACAAATCATATCAATAAAACTAATGTAGAATTGATTTCTTTAGAAAATCAAACGGGCTTAGACCATAAGTACGAAAAGAAAACTGAAGTAAAATCATACTACCATTTCTTTAAAGCTGTTAACCATTATATTCTTAGCAAAGGCGAGGAGAATATGATGTTTATAAACGATAGAGTAAATGATTACGAAGATTATAAGATTGATGTTCTTAAGGAAGATTTCTCTAAATTATTAGAGGCTTCTGGAGTTTCAGAAAAAATGATTTCTCAGTTTGTTAAACAATATCTGAACGAACAAAGAAATATTATTGTTTTTGCTGAACATAATGTAGATGGTGAAACAGCTCAGGAAATAAAGAACCTTGCATTGATTACAGGTAAACTTGGTAAAACTGCTTGCGGAATTATCTCGTTGAAAGAAAAGAATAACTCTCATGGAATTATAGATATGGGAGCTAAAGCTAATCTTGCTGTAGGAGGAAGTAAGCTTGAGGATTTAATTCCAAGAATGGAAAATGTTTGGAATGTATCTGATTTGAATGCAACAGTTAACAATGTGGAAACGCTATTAGAGAATGGCATGATTAAAAATGCTTTCATCTTTGGTGAAGATCCAATAGGTTGTGCAACTGATGCTAGTATTTCTGAACAATTAGAAAAAGTTCCTTTCTTAATGGTTCAAGATTATTTTATGACGGAAACTGCAAAAAAAGCAGATTTAATTCTACCAGCTTCTTTCTCTATTGAAAACGAAGGTACATATACAAATACGCAAAAGTATATTCAGAAATTTGAAAAGAAATTCTCTGCAAAAATTGAGAAACTAAACTTAGATCAATTGTTTGATATGGCTATGCTATTTGGTATAAATGGATTGAATGATGCAGGTGATGTAAATCTTGAAATTATAAAATTCTTGAATTCAGAAAAGAATGAAGAGTTGAACTTGATAAGTACAGAAGAGCCTGTAAATAAAACTAAATTCAAATATTCTTGCGATATTCTAGAGAAGATGTTTGATGA
>CAZIYK010000114.1:0-6330 GCA_964543445.1 uncultured Flavobacteriales bacterium | reverse complement strand
GCTCACGGAATAGTACTTGAAGAAATTGCAAGTTCTGATGCTGAAAAGGTGAGTTCAGAAATAACTCTAAAGAAACCAAAAGAGATAAAAGAATTCTTAGATCAATATGTAATTGGTCAGGAGGATGCAAAGAAGGTATTATCTGTAGCTGTTTACAATCACTATAAAAGATTGTTGCAAAAGGATAATGGCGACGATGTAGAAATAGAAAAGTCAAACATAGTTATGGTTGGACCAACAGGTACAGGTAAAACTTTGTTGGCTCGTTCTATAGCTCGTATGCTTAATGTTCCTTTCACAATTGTTGATGCTACGGTACTTACTGAAGCTGGATATGTGGGTGAGGATGTTGAAACAATTCTTACTAGATTGTTGCAAGCAGCAGATTACAACGTAGAAAAAGCAGAAAAAGGAATTGTATTTATCGATGAGATAGATAAAATTGCTCGTAAAAGCGATAATCCATCAATTACACGTGACGTTTCTGGAGAAGGTGTTCAGCAAGCAATGTTGAAATTACTAGAAGGTGCTGTTATTAATGTTCCGCCACAAGGAGGACGTAAACACCCTGATCAGAAATTTGTACAGGTTAATACTAAGAATATTCTATTTGTTGCAGGTGGTGCATTCTCGGGTATCGAACGTAAAATCGGAGATAGACTAAATACAAGAGCTATTGGATATCAAAAAGATTTTGTAGATCAAATTGATGAGGAAAACATGTTGCAATATGTACTTCCAATGGATTTAAAATCGTTTGGAATTATTCCTGAATTGATTGGTCGTTTACCTGTTCTTACTCATCTTGATCCTTTAGATGCTGATGCATTGAAGAGAATTTTGACAGAGCCTAAGAATGCGATTGTAAAACAATACAAACGTCTTTTCGAGATTGATGATGTAGATTTAGTTATCGAAGATTCAGCTATTGAATTTGTTGTAGAAAAAGCAACAGAATTTAAGCTTGGAGCTCGTGGATTACGTTCAATTATCGAAGCAATACTTACTGATGCTATGTTTGAAGCTCCATCTGGAAGTGAAGAAAAATTAGTAATCACAAGAGAGTATGCTGAGAGTAAGATGAATTCATCTAAACTTAGAAGACTACAAGCAGTATAAAAGTATACGTCATTCCGACCGAAGCCCGCCTAGCCGTCGAGGCTGGTGGAGGAATCTCGTGAAGAAAAGATCAATTCTTTTTTATTGAGATTCTTTTACAACGTTCAGGGTGACGTATTTTTTTAAATTCATAAACAAATAATGAATACAAAAATATTTATCCCTCGATCAATTCAAACAGAAGGAATTGAGATACATAAAGAAAAATGGCGTAGTCCATCTAACATTGCACTAGTAAAATATTGGGGCAAGGTAGGACCTCAGATTCCAGCAAATCCATCTATTAGTTTTACTCTTAAAAATAGTTATACCGAAACTGAAATTGAGTTTGTAAAAAAAGAGAATGCTAATGAAAATATTGAATTTGAGTTGTATTTCGAAGGAGAAAAAAATGAAGGCTTTTCTAAAAAAGTAGCTTCGTTTTTCGAAAACATCAAAGTTTATACTCCATACACTAAGTTGTATAAAATGATTATTCGTACAACAAATTCATTTCCTCATTCAAGTGGAATTGCTTCCTCTGCATCAGGATTTAGTGCGTTGTCGGTTTGTTTGGTAGGTTTCGAAAAAGTTATTAATCCAAATTTAACGGAAAGTGTTGCCAAGCAAAAAGCATCATTTCTTGCTCGTTTAGGTTCGGGAAGTGCTTGTCGTTCTATTGAAGGTCCATTGATGATTTGGGGTGAACACGATAAATATCGCTTATCTTCTAATGAAATTGCTGTTGTTCCTGATTTAGAATTAAATCCAATATTTGAAGATTTTCAAGACACAATATTACTTATTGACAAAGGAGTAAAGTCGGTTTCTAGTACTGTTGGACATGGTTTAATGAAAAATCATCCATTTGCAGAACAGCGTTTTAAACAAGCAAATTCACATATTGCCGAAATGAAGGAAGTTCTAGAAAATGGCGACTTGAAAAGATTTGGTGAGATTCTAGAAAGTGAAGCATTAACACTTCACGCTATGATGATGACTTCTACTCCATACTATATTCTAATGAAACCCGGCACTATAAAGGTAATAGAAGCTGTAAACGAATATAGAGCAAAAACAAACAAGAATCTTTTCTTTACCCTAGATGCAGGAGCAAATGTTCATTTACTTTATCCTAAATCTGAGTCAGAAGAGATATTGAAATTCATTGAAAAAGAACTAGTTGCGTATTGCGAAAATCAACACTATATTTGCGACGAACTTGGAAAGGGTGCTGAAAAAGTAGAAAGTAAGTAATTGAAAATCAGAAAGTACTTAAATAAAAATACTTATAAGTACCTAGAGTTAAAAAGTATCGTCATTCTGTGCGAAATAGCTAATTGACATAAGAAGCAGGAAAGCTAATAACGAGTGATTACGTCATCTCGACTAAGCAAGCCTTGTCAGGTAGGCGCAGCGCATGGAGAGATCTTCTCCATAAATGTAGAATGACGAATAAGAAACTAGAAATAAAACATATGAAAAAAGGACCTTTATTTTACGCTAAGGTATTGTTGTTTGGAGAATATGGTATCATAAAAGATTCCATGGGCTTGTCGGTTCCTTATAATTTTTATCAAGGTGCGTTAAAAATGCCTAGCTCTACAAAAGCTAACGATGTAGCTAAAGAGTCTAATTTTCATCTCCGTAAATATGTTGATTTTTTAGAAGGATTAAATTCTGATGAAAATTTCAATGTTAAATTCGACATTGACGCTCTAAAAGCAGATATTGAGTCAGGACTGTATTTCGATTCTAGTATTCCTCAAGGTTATGGTGTAGGTAGTTCAGGAGCGTTGGTTGCAGCGCTTTACGACAAATACGCTATTAATAAGATTGATGCAAAATCAAATGTAAACAAAGAAACTATTCAGAGTTTAAAATTGATTTTTGGCAAAATGGAATCTCATTTCCATGGAAAAAGTTCGGGTATTGACCCTCTAATTTGCTACCTAAACATCCCTCTTCTAATTAAGTCTAAAACGGAAATAGACACAGTAGGAATTCCTGATATGAGTACTGGTAAAGGAGCTGTATTCTTGTTGGATTCGGGTACTCCAGGAGAAACTGAACCTATGGTAAATATCTTCATGGAGAAATGCAAAAACGAAGGTTTCAGAACCATGCTTAAGGATCAGTTTATAAAACACAACGATGCTTGTATTAATTCTTTCGTAAAAGGAGAGTTTACAAACTTATTTAAAGAGCTTAAAAGTCTTTCTTCGTTAGTGTTAGATAATTTTAAACCTATGATTCCATCAGCTTTTCATTCTCTTTGGAAAAAAGGAATTGAAACAGAAGATTACTACATGAAACTTTGTGGCTCTGGAGGAGGAGGATATATTCTTGGTTTTGCTGAGGATTTTGAGAAAGCAGAAAAAGCATTGAAAGGACATAAACTAGAAGTTATTTATAGGTTTTAGCATAAGGCTAACGGTTTCCATTATAAAATATGGGACTGAAAATTGAATGATTTTGTTTCCCATAAAAAACTCTCATTTCCACAATCTTATACTCCCCTATCATCGAAAATCGTGATTTAAAATATAAATTCAAGAAGTTTATCGGACTGTTCTCTGTAGTTCGTGGCTATAACATTTTAGTTATTGTTATTGCTCAATATCTTGCTTCTATTTATATTCTTTCTTTTGATGACAATGTTTGGGACGTTATTTTTAATCCTCGTATTTTTTTAATAGTGATGTCTTCTTCGCTTGTTATTGCTGCGGGATATATCATCAATAGTTTTTACGATTCGGAGAAAGATCAAATAAACAAACCCACAAAAACAGCTATTGATAATTTGGTTAGCAAAAAAACTAAGTTGACAATTTATTTTATTTTCAATGCTGCAGCTGTGCTAATTGGTCTTTTTATTTCAATTAGAGCTGCTTTGTTTATGGCAGTTTTTTCTTTTGCCATTTGGTTGTATTCTCACAAGCTGAAAAGAATAACTTTTGTTGGTAATGTGGTGGCTTCAATTTTAGCAATTGTTCCATTTTTTGCCATTTTCCTTTACTACAAGAATATTTCGGTATTGATAATGCTTCATGCAACTTTTCTTTCGTTGCTAATTTTGATTAGAGAGCTAGTTAAGGACATGCTTACGTATAGAGGAGACCTTATATACGGATATCAAACAATCCCTGTTAGATACAGTATGCAGACTTCTAGGATTATTATAACGCTTCTAGTTGCCATGACTTTAATTCCAAGTTTATTATTAACACAGTTTCACGCAGTTGGAGCTATGAAAATTTATTTTTATTTCAGTTCGGGCGTGCTTTCTGTTTTTGTATTCGGACTTTGGTATATGCGTGGAGTTAAGTGGTACTTACTCCAATACAACATTATTAAATTCCTGATTATTGCAGGGGTATTTTCTATTGCTCTTGTTCCCTATAAATTATAGGATTTAGAATTCATATAGTTTTTTTTATGCCCCGGATAGTAGCGATAGCTTTTGCTTGCAAGTATTTCTGTGAGTAAAGTTTTGTAGTGGCTTTTGCCTTAGCAAAAGACTTCTACAAAGCTATTGCGAACAATATTTGCGAGCAAAACTACAAGCGTATAGCCGGAATTGGCACATAGCAATTTTTAATAGCAACTACCAAACAACTCCATCTCTTTAACTTTTTGAGGAATAAGATTTTACACTGACAAACTAACGAAGTAATTTGACTCTAGATTCATTTAAAAGTGCTAATTTTGCAGAAAATTTTTCGAAATAAAAATATATGGCAGAAAGAAAAAAACCTACTGGAGGAAAAAGAGTAGGTAAATCAAGAGCTTCAAAATTGGAAAGCCGAAAAGGTTCCCGTTCTAGTCGTCACGATAATGTTGAGAACAGAATACGTGATAGAAAATTAAGTGCTTCTAACTTCAGCAAACTTCGCAATGAAAAGAAAGAAGGTGTTAAAGGAGATGATGCTAATTTCAAAAACAAAGGTGCATTCGATAGAAGAAAACCTAAGACTAAAAAGAAATTTGAATCTCAAGCTAGCATAGAAAAACGCGTTGAAAGGGATGGTATCCGTCTTAACAAGTTTATTGCAAATGCTGGTATTTGTTCTCGGCGAGATGCCGACAAGCACATTGTTGCTGGATTAGTTACCATTAATGGTAAGGTTGTTGACCAGATGGGATATCGCGTCAAACCAGGTGAAGAAGTTAGATTTGACGGTACTTTGATACAGGCTGAAAAGAAAGTTTATGTATTGTTAAATAAACCTAAGAATTTTATCACTACCCTTGAAGATACGCATGGTAGAAGAACTGTGATGGATCTTTTGAGTGGAGTTGGTAAAGTAAGGGTTTATCCTGTAGGTCGTTTGGACAGAAATACAACAGGTGTTTTGCTATTTACAAATGATGGCGAAATGACTAAACGTTTAACGCATCCAACTTATGGAGTTAAGAAAATGTATCACGTTACTCTTAACGAGAAATTAAAACAAGCCGATCTAGAAAAGATTCTTGAAGGTTTGCATTTGGATGATGGAATGGTGTATGTTGATAGTATTTCTTACGTTAATAACGCTCCTAAAACCGAGCTTGGTGTAGAAATTAGTTCTGGTAGAAACCGTATTATCCGTAGAATATTTGAATCTCTAGGATATGAGGTTACTAAACTAGACAGAGTAATGTTTGCTGGATTAGACAAAAAGAATATTGCTCGCGGGCAGTGGCGTTTCCTTACTAAGGAAGAAGTTAACTTCTTGAAGATGTTATAATTCTTTTCACATAGAATATTTAATGTAAAAACCTCCAAATATTGAAATTTGGAGGTTTTATTATTTTAGAAATTTCGATTAGCGTTTACGCTTATACTCGTATTCTTTCTTTTCTAAATCGTATTGCTTTTTAGCAACTTTTTTAAGGTCAGAAAGAATTTTTGTAAGAGGTTTTATAGGCTCTTTGTCCTCCTCTACTGTAAGTAATTTTTTACTCTTTAAATTTAAAGATGAAGATACTTTGTAAACAGCTGATGATTTGTCAAAAATCACTTCAAGAGTTAAATCCTTTTCGTACTTCTTGAAAAGCTCGTTGAAATATTCGCGTTTTTCTTCGCAAATAGTGTTAATCTCATCATGAAATTTATCTTCAACGTCTTTTATGTTTTTAATTGTTAATGTTACCATAATTTATCCTTTTATATGTTATTAGATCGGTTAAGTTCTATTTAAAAATAACCTTTATTACTCATGTAATAAATATTGATAACTAAGATAG
>CAZIYK010000113.1:0-6454 GCA_964543445.1 uncultured Flavobacteriales bacterium | reverse complement strand
GGCAAACCCTTTGTAGCTATTTATTTTTCAGAAGAATTACATTCCAAACTTTTTCTTAAGGTTTGTAAGCATATCTACTGTCATTTCCTCTATTCCATAGTTGTGTTTCCAACCCCACTGCTCTCTAGCAACAGAATCGTCAATGCTTTGTGGCCAACTATCAGCAATTGCTTGACGATAATCAGGAGCATAGTCTATTTCGAAATTAGGAATATGTTTTTTTATCTCTGCTGCAAGTTGTTTTGGAGTAAAACTAACTCCAGCAACATTGTAAGACGAACGAATTCCGATTTGCTCAATAGGAGCTTCCATTAAGTTTACAGTTGCGTCTAATGCATCTGGCATGTACATCATTGGAAGTTCAGTATTCTCTGATAAGAAACTTGTATATTTTCCTTCTTTCAATGCTTTATGGAAAATCTCAACAGCATAATCAGTTGTTCCTCCTCCTGGATTTGCTTTCCACGAAATGATTCCTGGGTAACGAATACTTCTAACATCTACATCGAATTTCTGACTGTAATAATCGCACCATCTTTCGCCTGAAAGTTTAGAAATACCATAAACAGTGTTAGGATCCATAATTGTATGCTGAGGAGTAAGAACACGTGGAGTATTTGGTCCGAAAACAGCTATTGAACTTGGCCAATAAATTTTCTTAACAATCTTATCTTTACCCATATCTAAAACATGAGAAAGAGTTCGCATATTTAAACTCCATCCAGCTTCGATGTGTCTTTCGGCAGTAGCCGACAACATTGCAGCTAATAGGTAAACTTGCGTGATTTTATGTTTTTTTACAACTTCGTAAACCTGATCTCTATTCTTTCCATCAAGAATTTCGAAAGGACCGCTTTCCATTACTTCTGGGGCAGCATCTTTTATGTCAGTTGCTATTACATTATCGTTGCCGTAAATAGCTCTAAGGCGCATAACTAGCTCTGTACCTATTTGCCCTGATGAACCTATTATTAATACTCTATCGCTCATAATTGATTGTATAAAAAAATGTGTCTTTGATTTATAATCTTCTCTGTTCCAATTATATTGGAATTGGAGAGCAAAGGTAATCAAAAACTACATGGAGAAACATGCACTACTATAGATATACAGTTAAATTAATGTTAAAGCTGAATTCAATTTTTTTAAGAAGAAGATTGATTACACTTTTACGTAATCCACCAAAAATAAAGTATGGTAAAGCAATCTTATGACAAGTAATTCTTAATTATCTGAAATGAATATTTGCTAGCTACATTATTCACAAACGCAGGAAAATCTTTTATTGCATTATCGTTAGCATCGTCAGAAATAGTCCTGATTACTCCAAGTGGAATATTAAATTCATAGCAAATCTGTGCTACTGCTGCACCTTCCATTTCTACAGCCAATACATTTTCTAAACTCGATTTTATTTCATTACGTTTCAGGTCGTCTTTTATAAATTGATCTCCCGAAGCGATATTTCCAATAATTGCCTTTGGCGAAGATATTTTATATTCCTCAAGGTGATTTTCAGAAATAACATCCTTTATTTGATTTTCAATAAAATTATTACAAGCATTAAATAATCTATTTCTAACACTAGCATCAGTCCCAATTTCTTTCTTTAATATTAATGGAAGTACGTGTTTTTCTAGAAAAGGACTTGCATCAAAATCGTGTTGAAATAAGTTTTCGGCAACAACTACATCTCCAATATTTACATTGCTATCTATCGCTCCTGCAACCCCTGTGAAAATAATTTCGTCAACATTAAATTCTGTTATTAAAGTTGTAGTTGTTGATGAAGCGGCAACTTTCCCCCATCGCGAAAAAACCAAAACAACATCATAGCCCCAAAGTTTCCCTACGTGATACTCTCTTTGTCCTATGGTTTTTAATTCTTCTCTATTAAGCTCTTCAAGTAGAGTATCCATTTCCTCCACCATTGCCGACATTATTCCTATTCTTTTCATGTTATTTTCTATTACGAAATCCAATTACTTAAACATCCACTTCCTTACTCATTTTCTGTGCAATGAAACTAATCACCACCAATTGCAAAGCGTGATATATCATAATTGGAATAATAAATATTCCTTGGGTAGCCATATTGCTAAAAAGTACCTTAGACATAACTGTACCGTGTACCAATGACTTTTTAGATCCATTAAAAACAGCTGTAATTCTATCTTCTCTATTGAAATTTAATTTCCTTGCAACAAAATCAATACTCATATAAACAACAACGAACAATACAACAATTGCAACAAATAATAAGGATAAATCCAAAATACCAATTTGATTAAACAATCCGGATTCAAAGGAACTACTAAAACTTTTGTAAACGATGGCTAAAATTATCGACTTATCGAACCAAGACAATAATTTTGAATTATCGTTTGCAAGTTTACCCAGATACTTGTGAAAAAATAAACCAACAATTACGGGTAAAAGAATTTTTATAATTAGACTAATCAGTGAATCTACAAAACTAAACCCTCCAGATTCGCCACTCATAAACAATCCCATCCAAAGTGGAGTAGCTATAATTCCAATTAATCCTGATATACTAGCATTGAAAATTGATCCTGCTACATTCCCTTTTGCCATAGAAACCATTACTACCGACGATGATACGGTTGAAGGTAATGCAGCTAAGAAAAAAACTGCTAGCCACAACAAATGAGCTTCCTCGGTATGAATAAATGGTAGGAATAATATAACTATAATCGGGAAAAGCACGAAAGTAGAAAACTGTACCAAAAAATGTAGCTTGTAGTTGTTAAGTCCTTCCATAACCTGACGAGGACTTAATTTGATGCCGTAAAAGAAAAATATTAGCGATATTCCTATGTCTGATAAATTATCTAAAGAGTACCACATGTCGGTTACTCCTAAACCCGGAACTAACCAGGCTAGTAATATCATAACCAAAAGAAGGAATATAAAAAGATCTATTTTCTTGAACACATCTGTCTGTTTAAAAATTTCGGTAAATAGTTGTTAAACTAATTCTCTACCCAACTCCACAAACTTACCATTTACGTATGTTGGTTTTTCGTACTTCACATATCCCAACTGATTAGTAAGCAATGTAGTTTCTGCAATTTTAAAATCTTCAGTGTTTATATGATGATGACCGTATATCCAAAAATCAATGTTAGAATTCTCAATTAACTCTCGCATCTCAACAGTGAAAGCTTGGTTGATATTGCTATTCTTATATTTTTCAGGATAGTTGCTGTAAGTTGGCACATGATGAGTTACAACTACTGTTTTGTTTTCGTTATCACTCTGTAATTCCTCCTTCAGAAATGCTACACTTTGCTTGTGAAGATAGTTGTAATAGTTGATACTTAGTGTATTACTCTTATTATTTATAACTCTAAAATCAGACAATCTAGCTCTTATATTCCACTGATTATCGGGAGTTATTTCAGACCAAAGTGTTGTGAAAAGAAATTTTACATCTTCGTGAATTACCGACACATTATTAACTAAAAATACATTCTCCCTTATTTGCTCTTTAAACGAAAGGCCTTTTGCTGAAATGTCGTAGTGATAATACTCGTGATTCCCCGGTACCCAATAAACATATTTAAAGTTCTCTGATACGTAATCAAAAAAGAAACTATATTCATCAATGGTAGCAAAAGGAACAATGTCTCCAGCTAGTACAAGTATATCTCCTTTTATTTCTAAAGGGTTTTGTTTGATAAATTCATTGTTATCAGGAAATTCAAGGTGTAAATCTGAGCAATATTGAATTTTCATTTCTTTTTGTTTTATTGAGGAATTAAAAATCGATATAGGCACAAAGGTAATTACTCTCGACTTAACTTAACATTGATAGGTAGTATAATTTTGTGATGGTAGATTTCAGTTAGCAAATGCGAAGTTGTTTTAGTCAATCATTTTTCATGGTGTTTTCCCTATTTTTAATCATGCTTTTTGTCAAAAAAAACTGTCATGCAAGTGACTTCAACATATTTTTAATACTTACTTTTGTTGCTTATGAATTCTAATCAGACAACAGATTAGTTAATTATAAATACTAGATAATTTTAATATATATTCATGTTTTATATAAGAAGAATAATTCCTCTATTTCTATTATTAATAGCTATTTCTTGTAGTAATAATGAAGAACAGAAATACACAAAGGTTACAGAAAACGAAGGTCATGCAACATTTGTAGGAAATAAATCGTGTGCTGAATGTCACGAAAAAGAACATACTGATTGGTTGGGTTCAGATCACGAAAGAGCAATGGATACAGTTTCAGTAAAATCAGTTACTGGAGATTTCAACAATACTACTTTCACATCTAAAGATGGATTTACTAGTAAATTCTATATGAGAGATGGTAGATATTACGTTTATACAAAAGGTGAAGACGGTATAGCTAAGGAGATGGAAATTAGCTACGTTTTCGGAATCCGTCCACTGCAACAGTATCTTATAGAAACTGAAAAAGGTAGAATGCAATGTTTGCCAATAGCATGGGATTTACAGCAAAACGATTGGTTTAGTTTGGTTGATAGCATTTATCACGGTCAGAAAATAGAACCAGACAACTGGCTATATTGGACAAATAATGGACAAAACTGGAATGGTATGTGTGCTGAGTGCCACACAACAAATTACCACAAAGGTTACGATATGAAAACTAAGGAGTTTCATACAACATACTCTGAGTATAATGTAGGTTGCGAAACTTGTCACGGTCCAGGTTCTGTACACGTAGAATGGGCAGAGATGGACGAAAAAGATAGGCCAGAACTAGAAAACGCAGGTTTCAAGACTAAAAATACAAATTTGAGCTCTCAAGATTTAATAAACGAATGTGGTTATTGCCATGCTCGTAGAACATCTTTTGGTGATAATAAACACGATAATGACTACTACATGCAACATTGGGTACCTCAATTATTGCACGATAGATATTATTATTCTGACGGTCAGATTTTAGATGAAGATTATGTTGTAGGTTCATTTATGCAGAGCAAAATGTTCCGTCATAACATTAAGTGTAATGATTGTCATGATCCACATACTTTAAAAACTAAATTTAAAGGCAATCAACTTTGTTACCAATGTCATAGTCCAAAAGATTATGAGGAAACACACCATTTCCATAAGAAAACAGGAGGTAAAGGAAAACCAACTGTAAATGGTTTTTATGATAATGAGAAAGGTGATGGTACACAATGTGTAGATTGTCACATGGCTGGAGCTAATTTTATGGGAGTAGATTTCCGTAGAGATCACAGTTTCAGAGTTCCTCGTCCTGATTTATCTATTAGGAATGGAACTCCAAATGCTTGTAATCAATGTCATAAAGATAAGAGCAACGAATGGTCGGTAAAAGCAATTGAAAAATGGTACGGACATAAATTAGAGCATGAAAATACTGTAATGTTCAACGCATTTGCTGATGCAAGAAAAGGAGATTACAATGCAGTACCTGTACTTATAAAAGAGGTATTAGGTAATGATTCTATTAATGATATTTATAAGGCTACAGCTATCGCTTATTTAGGTAGATTTGCTTCTGATGATGCAAGTAAGGCTATAAAGAAAGCATTGAAAAATCCTAGTCCAATTATTCGTCAAACAGCTGTTTTGAACTATAATTCACCTAAAAGAGCAGAATTTATTAAAAATCTAGCTCCATTACTTTCTGATACTATCAGAGCAGTGAGATCAGCTGTGCTTGCTCAGGTTTCTATTTATCCTAATCTTAAGTTCGATCCTAGATACGACAAAGAATATCAGAAAGCATTGGCAGAATATAAAGCTCAGATGGAATACTCAGCAGATTTCCCTTCGAGCATGTATAATCTTGCCAACATGAGTATAAAAGAAGGAGATGATTCTACTGCAATAAAATATCTGAAAGAATCTTTACGAATTGACAATATGTTCTATCCATCTAGTATTACATTATCAATACTATTGAGTAGAAATGGACAAGGGCAAGAAGCTAAGAAAGTATTGGAAGAAGCTGTTGCCAAAACACCAGGTATGTTTGAAGGCTACTATTATTTAGGGTTAATTTATGCTGAAGAAAAAGACAATGCAAAGGCAGCAGAATTTCTTAAAAAAGCTTTAGAAATTCAACCTTACAACGATAGGGTTGCTTACAACTTAGGATTGTTGTATCAAGGACTTAAAGATGCAAAGAATGCTGAGAAATACTTACTACAAGCAATAAATATTAATCCTGAGAATGATGCTTATATGTATGCTCTCACAGTATTATATATGAATACTAATCAGGGAAAAAAGGCTCAACAAGCTATGATGGTAATGTTTAACAAGTTTCCTGATTCTCAATACACAGAAAAAATACAAGATATGTTTCAGCAACAAGCTGCAGGTCGATAAATATTAATGTCTTTAATAATAAGAGGTAGATAGTGTGATTTACACTGTCTACCTCTTTTTTTATACGGGATAGAGGTAA
>CAZIYK010000112.1:0-6481 GCA_964543445.1 uncultured Flavobacteriales bacterium | reverse complement strand
TCTTCACCTTTCTCTAGACGAACATCTTGTACAAATTGTTTTATTTTTTGCTCTTCTTCTTTCTTGCAGATTAGCAATATGTTGTTCTTGTCAACCACAATATAATCATCAAGTCCTTGTATAACTGCAAGTTTTCCTTTCTCTACATTCACAATATTGTTTGCTGATTCGTAGAACATAGCATTTTCGCTTACAGAAGCATTTTGGTTTTCATCTTTAGGAATGTGTGTATAAAGAGAACCCCAAGTACCAAGATCGGACCATCCAAAGCTAACAGGTAATACAAAAACATTATCTGCTTTTTCCATTATACCGTAATCAATAGATTCTTTCTGGCAAGTAGGATATATTTTGTTGATATATTCTTTTTCTTTATCTGTATTGTAAAATTCATTTCCATCGAAAAATAATTCGTGCATTTCTGGTAAATAACTTTCAAATGCATCGATAATTGATTTTGATGTCCAAATAAAAATACCTGAATTCCATAGGAAGTCTCCACTTTCTACAAACTGCTTTGCTATCTCTAAATTAGGTTTTTCGGTGAAAAGTTTCACTTTCTTCAATTCAGGATTTTTTGCTGTAACATCCGAAAGATATTGTATGTAGCCATATCCCGTGTCAGGACGAGAAGGTTTTATTCCTAAAGTAACCAATGTTTGTTCTTCTTCGGCAGTTTCAAGAGCAGTTTCAATATTTTTATAAAACTCAATCTCGTTAGTTATTAAATGGTCAGAAGGAGCAACAACTAATCTAGCATTAGGGTTTTGTTGGTGGATTTTGAATGCAGCGTAAGCAATGCACGGAGCAGTATTACGCATCATAGGCTCAAGAAGTACCTGTTCTTTAGATATATCACCTAGTTGTTCTAATACTTGAGCTTCGTATATCTCGTTGGTTACGATGTAAATGTTTTCTTTAGGAGCAATATGATTTAATCTATCGAAAGTCAATTGCAAAAGCGATTTACCTATACCTAAAACATCGTGAAATTGCTTAGGATGTTTGGTCGTACTCATTGGCCAGAATCTAGTGCCAATTCCACCAGCCATTATTATTGCATAATTATTGTTATTCATTGTTTTGTGTTCTGTGTTAAGTGAAGTTGTCTTACAAAAGTACATTATTTATTGTTGAAATAATGGTAAAATACAAATGTTACAACAACTATAATTCTATTACTTCTACATTAGGATTGAATGCGTAAACAGTATTTGTGTTTTGTTCCTTACACCAAATTCTAGTTCTTTTCATATTTCCTTTAACAAACGTTCTGCCATCTTCTAGTTTAAACAATTTGCCTAATTCTATTTCGAGCAATGGTTTTAGAAATTTAGATTTTTTATTGAACTTTTTCAGCTCAGTAGATAAGTAAATATCGGAATAAGAACTTGCTTTTGGATTTATAGAGTATTGCTCAACTGCTAAAGCTAGTTTTGGTGGAAAAACTTTATTTTTAAGTAAATTTTTCAGCATTTTACTGAAAATACTTTTCCATTCATCTCCATGTGGTTTTACTTTATTTTTGTATGTTTCCCAAACAAGTAGATGTGCATATTCGTGAAAAAATGTAATGGTGAATGCATATTTATTTAAACTACCATTTACACTAATTCTATGACCTCTACCATTGTATGGGCTACGATAATCTCCTGCTTTTGATTTTCTGTTTGGAGTTATTGTCAAGTGTATTTTATTCTCTTTTATAATTGATTCAGCCAAGGGAACAACCTCTGTAGGCAAATATTTTGATAATATTTCTCGCATTAATGATAATCTAATGTTTACTGCAATGTAGGTATATCATGATAATAATCAAAAAAACGTGAAACTTGATTTGTAAAGTTTAATCGTTAAATTCAGTGTGTGATAACTTCTTTATTATTAAGCGATAAGGGATGTGAGGAATAAAATAATTATTATTTATCTATGATTGTAAGAGAATCTTATTACATTTATATTTGAACATTAGAGTTTAAGTAATTTAACTTATTATATGTTAATATATAAAACATTAAAAAATATAGGTGGATACGCTTTATTTATGGTTCAGGTTTTTAAGAAGCCTGAGAAGTTTAGAGTGTTTTTCAGACTATTTTTCAGAGAGGTAGACGATCTTGGATTGAGCTCCTTAGGGATTGTATCCTTCATTTCATTTTTTGTAGGGGCAGTTGTAGCCTTACAAATGGCGTATAATATGGGAGATAATCCTTTTATTTCTCTTTCGTACATAGCATTAGCAACTAGAGAATCAATGATTTTAGAGTTTGCACCAACCATGATTTCTATAGTGTTGGCAGGAAAAGTAGGTTCGTATATTGCTTCTAGTATTGGAACTATGAAAGTAACAGAACAGGTGGATGCTTTAGAAGTAATGGGAGTTAATTCTGTAAGTTATTTAGTAGCTCCTAAAATAGCAGCCGCTATGGTTTTCTTTCCAATACTTATAATAGCGAGTATGTTTTTAGGAATATTAGGAGGCTGGGTAGCGAGTGTAGGTTCTGGTGTGTGTACTTCTGCCGATTATGTTTTAGGTTTACAATCTTATTTTAATCCTTATTATGTTACATATGCATTAATCAAAACTGAATTTTTTGCATTTGTTATTGCTACAATTCCATCATATCACGGTTATAAGGTTACGGGTGGAGCATTAGAAGTTGGTAGAGCATCTACTTTAGCAGTTGTATGGACAAGTATCACAATTATTGTTCTCAACTATATTCTAACACAATTATTATTGATCTGATTATGATAAAGGTTGTAAATATTCATAAGTCATTTGGTGAGAATGAGATTTTGAAAGGAATTAATGCTGAATTTCATAAAGGAAAAACTAATTTAATTATTGGTCAGAGTGGATCTGGAAAAACTGTATTCCTAAAATGTTTGGTAGGTTTGCATAAGCCTGATTCAGGAGATATATATTTGGGAGATAAGAAGTATTCTGATTTTAATATAAAGGAAGAACGACAGCTAAGAATGGACATTGGCATGGTTTTTCAAGGAAGTGCTCTTTTTGATTCTATGACGGTGAAAGAAAATGTAATGTTTCCACTTAGTATGTTTACCGAAAAAACTGAGGAAGAAAAGTTGCATAGAGTTAATGAGGTTATAAAGAGAGTGAAACTTGAAGGTGCAGAGGATAAATATCCTTCAGAGTTGTCAGGAGGAATGCAGAAACGTGTAGCCATTGCAAGAGCAATTGTTATGAAACCAAAATACCTTTTCTGTGATGAACCAAACTCTGGGTTAGATCCTAGAACGGCTATAGTTATTGATAATTTGTTACACGAGATTACTATTGAGTACGATATTACTACCGTAATTAATACTCACGATATGAACTCTGTTATGGAGATAGGAGATAATATTATTTTCATTAAAGAAGGTGTTAAAGAATGGGAGGGAAGTAAAGATGAAATGTTTGTTACTGAAAATCCAGCCATTTTAGAATTTGTTTATTCTTCTGAACTATTCAAGAAAGTTAGAGAATCTTATAATAAGTAGGTTTTCGTTTATAGCGATTTATTTAGTTTTAAATTAATTACAAAGAAAGAAACATGTTTAGTGTAGAATTTATTGTTAGAGATTACGAATTAGATATACAAGGCATAGTTAACAATTCTAACTATCAGCATTATTTAGAACACGCTAGACATGAATATTTAATCTCTAAGGGAATAGATTTTGCAAAACTTCACGAAGAAGGTCAGGATTTAGTTGTAGTCCGTGTGGAGATGGATTTCAAGTATCCATTAAGAAGCAGAGATAAATTCAGAGTATTGGTACGTACCGAGAAAGAAGGCAATCTGAAAATTGTTTTTCATCAACAAATACTTAGAATTCCCGATGATAAAGTTATTGTAAATGCAAAAGTTATCGGTGTGAGTCTGAAAAATGGCAAACCTGCTCGTCCTGATGAGGTTATTTCCATCTTATCACAATGAAAATAAAGCTTAAAAGATTGGCTTTATGGATTCTAGATCTTGAAATTCCAATCAAAAAAATACTTATAGGAATCCCTTTAGTGTTTTTAATTACGCTAATTATTTTAATAGGACTCTATAACTATTCGCCTAAGCCTACAACAAAATTTATAAATCAGACTCTTAGTTTTTTAGAGTTTACTGACTTATTACATCTAGATACTGAAAATCTAGAATATCTAAAGGAATATAAAAGTGAAAACATTGTTGGTGCTTATGGAAAACAAATCCTCGTTCATAAGCGGTTTATTCGTTACGTTAAAAGGATAGATAAGTGTGCTAAAGATAATAATTTGGTGATTTTGGTGAATTCTAGTTATAGGCACAAAGGGAAAATAAAGTATGTGCGTAAGGTGAAACCTGTTAGAAATTCCAATCATGTAGCAGGTTTTGCAATAGATTTTAATCCAATTTTAAATAACGAAAAGTATTTTTCTAGTAATTTATCATTGAAATATCTACACAAGCAACCAAAAGAAATTAGGGGTTTTATAGCATGTATCCGCAAAGATAAAGATTTGCGTTGGGGAGGTGTTTTTAACGATCCTATTCATATTGATTATCCACTGAATAAGAAGTATCCTAAAAGGTGGGATAAGTATAAAGCACAGTGCGACAATGATTATGAGAAAGCACATGAAAAATGGATGTTTTGGAAGTAATTCCTAAACATCCATTTTTTAGTATTATTTATGCAAATTGCTTAGAAACAACTTCAGCTTTTCTGTTTTTGGAGTAATCGTAAAAGCCTTCTTTTGATTTTACTCCAAGTTTGCCCGCAGTAACCATATTAACAAGTAGTGGACAAGGAGCATATTTCGGATTTTTAAATCCATCATACATAACATTCAGAATAGATAGACAAACATCTAATCCAATAAAATCGGCTAATTGTAATGGTCCCATTGGGTGAGCCATACCTAATTTCATTACGGTATCAATCTCTTCAACGCCAGCAACATTCTCGTAAAGCGAATAAATAGCTTCGTTAATCATTGGCATAAGAATACGGTTGGCAATAAAACCCGGATAATCATTTACTTCTGTTGGTACTTTTCCTAGCTTTTTGCTCATTTCCATAACTAGGTTGGTAGTATCATCAGAGGTAGCATAGCCCCTAATTACTTCTACAAGCTTCATAATTGGCACAGGATTCATAAAATGCATACCAATTACCTTATCTGGTTTGCTAGTAACGGCGGCAATTCTAGTAATGGAAATAGAAGAAGTGTTTGTAGCAAGAATTGTGTCTTCAGATGTTAATTCATCTAATTGTTTGAAAATTTTAAGTTTTAACTCTAAATTTTCTGTAGCAGCTTCAATAACTAGGTCAGCACCTTTTATACCTAAAGCAGTATCTGTGTAAGTAGTTATTTTTGCTAAAGTTTCTGTTTTATCAGTTTCTGAGATTTTCTCTTTAGCAATCATTCTGTCGAGGTTTTTGGTAATGGTATTTAAACCATTTTTCAAACTTTCTTCAGAAATGTCTATCAGCGAAACCTTGTATCCTTTTTGTGCAAAAGTATGGGCAATACCATTGCCCATTGTTCCTGCACCTATTACCGCTATGTTTTTCATATTATATATTTTTAGTTTATGTTGGCACTATAAATATATAATTTCTTTGAGGATATGTGGTGTTAATCCTCAGTGTTTTCGCCATTCAAAAAGCCTAGAATGTCTTTCATCTTCATCTTTCTAGAAAGCTTGTTGAAGTGTGCTTTTGAGTAAAATGGATCTCTGTTTTTTAATTCCATTGATATAAAATCAGGAACAATATCCGGATCTATGCCTCTCAAAAGAGGAACATCGGGTTTGCGTCTAGAAAGTATCATCATTATACATCCCATACCTGCTCTAAGGTAAATGGTTTTTCCGGCAGCATTCATTCTATCCATATTGTCAGCTCTACAAGGAAGTAGCTCGCTTGTAGCAACAACAGTATTCTCTAGTTTCAGTACATACTCAAGTGCTTCTTGTTCCAATTGTATGTATAGGTTTTTATCATTCAATAATTGACCATATTTATATCCTGAAACTTGCTCCATTATTTGGCGGGTATCAACGAAATCGTAACCAAGTTCTTTGGCCAACTTTTGTCCCCATTTATTCTTTCCAGCTTCTATGTAACCAACAAAAAATACTAACATCTCTTTTATTTTTAGAATATCAAAAGTAAACAAATAGTTGTAAAATAGGGGAGTTGAATTGTTGAAAAAAATCTAATTATTTGACTTTAGTTGAGTGTAAAAAGTTCTACTTTGTGTTACAATTTTTATTTAGATGTACAGCAAACAACAACAGCGAAAAGATTTAATGAAACTATTAGAAACTAAAATGCCTTATGGAAAATACAAAGGCAGATTGCTAATAGATTTGCCAGAGCCTTATTTGGTGTGGTATCATGCAAAAGGATTCCCTAAAGGTAAATTGGGTGAGATGCTAGCTGCGATGTATGAAATTAAACTTAACGGTTTAGAGGTAATGCTTAG
>CAZIYK010000111.1:0-6494 GCA_964543445.1 uncultured Flavobacteriales bacterium | reverse complement strand
GAAGAAGATGAATGGGATGATGATGACTTTTAGTACAAATCACATAGTGTGAATATTTAAAAGGTTAGAGATAACAAAGAAGCATAAAGCTTTGATGTATGAATATAAAAGAACAAATAGATAAAAATAAATTACCTAAACACGTTGCCATAATAATGGATGGTAATGGTAGATGGGCAAAACAGCAAGGTAAAATGCGTGTGTTTGGTCATCGTAAAGGGGTAAAGGCTGTTAGAGAAGCAATAGAAGGAGCTGCAGAGATAGGGGTTGAATACCTTACTCTTTATGCTTTTTCTACTGAAAATTGGAACAGACCTAAGTATGAAGTAGATGCATTAATGTCTTTACTGTTAAGCTCATTGAAAGATGAGCTAAAAACGCTTCAGGAAAACAATATTAAGCTTGAAGTAATTGGTGAGATTTCTAAATTGCCTAGCAAGAATCAAAAGGAATTACAGCAGGTAATAGACAAAACAAAAGATAACACTAGAATGACTTTGATTCTAGCGTTGAGTTATGGCTCGAAATTAGAGATAATAGAAGCTGTAAAATCTATTTCAGAGAAAGTAAAGAATAACGAGCTTGATGTTTCAGAAATAACTGAAGAAACAATTAGTGAAAACTTATATACGGCAGGAAAGCCAGATGTAGATTTACTTATTCGCACAAGTGGCGAAACAAGAATTTCTAATTTCTTGCTATGGCAAATAGCTTATGCTGAATTGTTTTTCATAGAAAAGCTTTGGCCAGATTTTGATAGAACAGATTTGTTTAATATAATTCTTGATTATCAGAATAGGGAAAGAAGGTTTGGTAAAACAAGCGAACAAATACAATAAAGAGTTTATCGATTATAACAATTAAGAGGAATCTTTTATTTGTTTATCGAAAATATAGAAATAGTCAGATGAAGAATAGAATACTTGTATTTTTTATAATATCACTTTTTTCTGTGAGTGCTTTCGGGCAGTTAGGAATTAAGCAAGCCAAATATGGTAGCGAGCAAAAGTATACTTTAGGAGGTATTACTGTAAAAGGTGCTCATAGATACGATCCTCAAACAATTGTTATGTTTACAGGGTTGAAAAAGGGAAAAGAAATAGAAATTCCAGGGGAAGAGATTTCTAATGCAATAAAAAAGCTATGGAAACAGCATCTGTTTAGTGATATTAGTTTCGAGGTTGATAAAATAGATGGAGATGTAATCTATTTAGTGCTTAATCTTGAGGAAGTTCCGAATTTGTCTAAAGTAAATATTAAAGGATTAAGTAGATCTAAAACGGAAGATATAATCAAGGAGGCTAAGCTTAACAGGGGTAAGATGGTTACCGAAGATTTGATTATCAATACCGAAAATTATATCGTAAATAAATACAAGGATAAAGGATATCTGAATACAAAAGTTACTATAAAAACAAAGAAGGATACTGCAGAAACGAATGCTGTAATTATGAACATCTTTGTAGATAGAGGTCATAAAGTTAAGATAGACGATATTGTATTTATAGGTAATAAAGTGATTCCTGATTCTAAGCTTCGAGGAGCGATGAAGGAGACAAAGAGAAAAAGTCTTTTGAATCTTTTTAAATCTTCGAAATATACAGTTAAGGAATATAAAGAAGATTTGAATAATGTAGTTGAGTATTATAAAGAACGAGGATTTAGAGATGCTAGGATTATTGGCGATTCTATTGTAAGAATTCCTGAAAAAAATAGAATAGTCTTATACATAAAAGTAGAAGAGGGCGATGTTTATCATTTTGGAGATATAAAATTTGTTGGAAATAGTAAGTTCTCTACAGAGCAATTACAACGAATCTTAACATTAAAAGAGGGTGACACATATAACGCTAAGTTACTAGATTCTAGAATAGGTGGAGCAGGGCAGAATGAGATGGATATTCGTACTGCATACATGGATAATGGATATTTGTTTGCTCAGGTAAATCCGGTTGAGGTAGGAGTACATAATGATACTATTGATTTGGAAATTAGAATTCATGAAGGTAAACCTGCATACATAAATAAGATTATTGTAAAAGGAAATACAAGAACTAACGACCATGTTATTTATCGTGAAATAAGAACTAAACCAGGACAATTGTTCTCTAAGTCTGAATTGATGAGAACATATAGAGAGTTAGCTCAATTACAATTTTTCGATCCTGAAGCAATTGGAATTGATCCAATTCCTCACCCTGAAACAAATACGGTTGATATACAGTATACATTACAAGAAAAATCTACAAGTCAGATAGAGCTCCAAGGAGGTTGGGGTGGAGGACAGTTTATTGGAACTGTTGGTCTTTCATTTAATAACTTCTCATTGAGGAATTTATTTAATAAGAAAGCTTGGCATCCACTACCAACAGGTGATGGTCAGAAACTTTCGTTGAGAGCACAGGCATCATTTAACTATCAGAGTTATAGTTTCTCATTTACTGAGCCATGGTGGGGAGGAAAACGACCAATATCTCTTTCTACAAGTTTTTATCATACACGTCAGTTCCAGTACGATTATCGTACAAACAATGTTAATAAAAACTCTACAATGGGTATAACAGGTGCTAGTATTGGAATCTCGAAACGTTTGGCTTGGCCAGATGATTATTTCGTGCTTTCACAAGTAGTAACTGCTCAGAGATATAGTTTGCATAACTATTACTATGGTCTTGCTAGTTTGAATTTCGAAGATGGTACAGGTAGTTCTACAAATATTAACTACGAAATTAAATTGAGTAGAAACTCAGCTGGTCCAAACCCGATATATCCAACAGAAGGATCTAATTTTTCAGTGTCATTGAAAGTTACACCTCCATATTCTTTCTTTAATGGAAAAGACTATAAAGGTGCTACTTCTGAAGAGAAATATGAATGGCTAGAGTTTTATAAAGTTAAGTTCTCAGGAGATTGGTATTCTGATTTATGGAATAAGAAACTTGTTTTACGTACGTATGCAGCATTTGGATTCTTAGGAGCTTATAATGAAGATAGAGGAATTCCTCCTTTCGAAAGATTTTACTTAGGAGGTGATGGAATGGCCAATTTCACTATGGATGGTCGTGAGGTTATCGGATTACGTGGATATAGCAACTTGTCATTGTCTTCTTCTAACGGAGGAATTATGTACAACAAGCTTACTATGGAATTGAGATTCCCAATAACATTGAATCCTAGTGCTAGTATATATGTTTTAGGATTTGCTGAAGCTGGTGCTTCGTGGGATAGTTTCTCTTATGTTTCGCCATTTGAGCTTAGACGTTCTACTGGTGCAGGTTTAAGAATATTTATGCCTATGTTTGGTATGTTAGGTGTTGACTTTGGTTACGGATTTGATCCAGACCTTACAAGTCCTCCAGGACAGCCTTCAGGATGGCAAACACACTTTATTATTGGACAACAGTTTTAATGTATAATTTTTAGTAACAACTAACCTTTGCTATTATGAAAGCAAGAAAACTTTTATTTGTATTGTCATTTCTATTGTTGAGTGTAGGAGCAAATGCACAACGATGGGCTTATGTTGATACAGAATATATTTTACAGAAATTACCTAAATATAGAGAAGCTCAAAGTCAACTCGACAAGATGGCGAGAGAATGGCAAAAAGAGATTGATGCAGAATCTAGAACTCTAAAAAAAATGAAAGTTAGTTTAGAGAACGAAAGAGTACTGCTTACTAAAGATCTAATAGAAGAAAGAGAGATAGAAATAGCAGAGCAAACTGCCAAGATTGAGGATTTACAACAAAAACGTTTTGGTGCAGAGGGAGATTTAATCACTCAGCGAAAACAATTAATAAAGCCTATACAAGATCAAGTGTTTAATGCTGTTCAAACTATAGCAAAGAAAAAAAGATACGATGCTGTATTCGATAAATCAAGTGATTTGATTATGCTTTATTATAATAAAAAATATGATATTAGCGATAAAGTGTTGAGAGTAATCTCTAAAATGTAGTTAAACGCTTTATTTGTAGTGAGTTGCTGAGGTAGGACTGATGAAGAAAAATATTTAATATTTTCAGTAAAAAAAAATTAAAAAAAGAAAACATCTTATATATTTGCGTGTCTTATACAATTAGGTTTGTAATAGATGTAATAAATGTAAGGTTTATTTATTAATAAGAATAATCAATTAGAAAAAAGTGAGTAAAACCACTTATTTCAAATAAAAGAATCAAAATGAAAGGACAATTCAAAAAATTTGCATTAGTAGTAGTTATGTTCCTTGGCTTTAGTATGGTATCTACAGCACAAGTAAAATTAGGACACATTAATTCTGAGACATTAATTAGTTTAATGCCAGAAAGTGCAAAGATTAATACTGAGCTACAGGCGTTGGGAAAGACTTTTGATGATGAGTTTAAAACAATGTACACTGAATTTGAAGCTAAAGGAAAAAAATACGAAGCTGAAGCAAGTACAAAGAGTGATGCTATAAACAAATCACGTGCTCAAGAAATGCAACAAATGCAAGAGCGTATGCAGAAGTATCAACAAAATGCACAGCAAGAGCTTCAAAAGAAAAGATTTGATCTATTACAACCAATTTTAGCTAAAGCTCAAAAAGCTATTGATGAAGTTGCTAAAGAAAAAGGTCTTGACTATATTTTTGATGCATCAAAAGGACAACTTTTATTTGCTAAAGAATCATTAGATATTCTTCCTGCAGTAAAAGTTAAATTAGGTATCAAATAGAATCTAGTTATACAGAACAAAAAAAATCGCTGAATAGCGATTTTTTTTGTTTTAGATTTTTTGGAATTGAGATATCGTATATTTGCAACTAGAAATAAATAAGCAGTAACAAGTGATGGATAAACCAATAGGAGTTTTCGATTCGGGAATAGGAGGTCTTACTGTGGCAAAGGCAATTAAAAACACTTTGCCCAATGAGCAGATTATTTATTTCGGAGATACAAAGCATTTGCCTTATGGCGATAAGTCCAAGGATACACTTGTTAATTATTCTCTTCAGATAGTTGACTTTTTAATAAAGCAAGGAGTAAAAGCAATAGTGATTGCATGTAATTCGGCATCGGCTATGGCGTATCAAGAGGTTAAGGAATTTTCTAGTGTTCCAATATATAATGTTATTGATCCTATTGTAGATCATATTAAATTGAATGAGGATACATCAAACAATGTGGGGCTAATAGCTACAAAAGCAACTGTTAACTCTAATGTTTATTCTGATAAGATTAAGGAGAGTTGTACAAAAGTAACTACTTATCCATTAGCAACTCCTTTGTTAGTCCCTATGATTGAAGAAGGTTTTTTTGATGATAATATTTCTCATACAATAATATCGAATTACTTAGAGGATAAGAATTTAGAAGGGATAGATACTTTGATTTTGGGATGTACACATTATCCACTTATAGAGAATGAGATAAATAATTACTACAATGGTAATGTTCATATCTTAAATTCAGCTACTATTGTGGCAGAAAGGATAAAAGATCTATTAGATAAGTCAGGGTTGTTAAATAAAGGTGATAGAGTTAAAGAAGATCATTTTTATGTATCGGATATTACACCTTCGTTTGAGAAAACAGCGAATATTATTTTTTCAGACAGAATTAATTTAGAGAAAGTCACTTTATAATCAATAAAAAATTTTATAAAATGAATTGGATAGTTAAAGTTATTTTATCGGCAACAGCGGTTTTGTTTTCAGCTTATTTGATACCTGGAATACATGTTGATTCATTTTTTACAGCTATTGTAGTAGCGTTAGTTTTATCAGTGATAAATTTATTTTTCCGACCATTGTTCGTAATCCTAACGTTGCCTATTACGGTACTTACTTTCGGTTTGTTTCTGATTGCCATAAATGCGTTTATGGTAATACTTGTAGGTAGTTTTGTTGATGGATTTTATGTGTCAGGCTTTTGGTCTGCGTTATTTTTTAGTTTTGTACTTTCTTTTATGCAGTCTCTATTTGGTGCATCTGAAGATGATATTATCATATAGTTTTTGCACTTATTTTTTTAGTGTAAAACCGAATATGCTGCCAAATAATCCACCAGCTATATGGGCGAATTGCGAAATGTTATCGTCGTTAAATGCTGATGCAAATTCGTTTCCTAGGTAAAATACAAGTACAAGTATAAAAGTAAGAGGAATACCTCCTCCTGATGTTTTGGTGAATGAAGCTAAAATTATCAGCATAAAAACAATACCACTAGCACCTAGTAATCCCGATCTGAAAAAGAATATTTGAAGTATAGCAGTGAATATGGCTGTAATAGCCATCATTGCAATTAATTTTGAACTACCATATTTTTCTTCAATTATTGGTCCTATTATCAACATCAGCGAGAGATTGCCAAACAAGTGTTGTAGGTTAGCATGTCCTAGAGTGTAAGTGAACATTGAAATGTAAGAGGTAATACTGCTAGAGTCGAAATGTGGACTTAATACTAAGATAGAATCTAATGCACCGCCAAGCAATTTGTTAAGAAAAAACAGAACTACCGATGCTATAGA
>CAZIYK010000110.1:0-6594 GCA_964543445.1 uncultured Flavobacteriales bacterium | reverse complement strand
CTCTCCCAAAAAAATAGACAAATCATTATAGCTCTCTTGCATAGAAAATTTATAAATTTGATGAAATCATAAAAAACATACACCATGGAAGTATCAGTTGATATCAGTTTATACCCATTGAAAGAAGAATTCAAAAAGCCTATAAAAGCTTTCATCAATAAAATAGATTCTCAAGACAAGTTCAAAGTTAAAAGGAACAATATGAGTACTTCTATTTTTGGGGAGTACAAAGAAATAATGCAATGGGTTACTGACAATATGGAAGAAACTTTGCTAGACGATGAAAACGCTGTGTTTGTTCTGAAAATTGTAGGAGGCAACTATTACCGTGAGTAGATGAACGAATTTATTGATATTCTTTTCAGTCAATACGATAGTTATACCAACTTCGATATTGCCCTAGAAGCATTTGCCACCGTGTTTGGGTTGCTGAGTGTTTGGTTTTCTATGCGTGAAAATATCTTGGTTTTTCCAACTGGGATAATAAATACCGCTATTTATGTTTACATTTTGTACTATGCTGGTTTATTTGGCGATATGTCAATAAATGCATACTACTTTGCCATGAGCATATATGGGTGGTGGAAATGGACTCAGAAAACAGATGACAATCACTATATCCCTATTCGTTATTCCACTAGCAAAGAAAAAATATATTCTTTTATCTTGCTGATAATTTCCTACATCATACTATCATACATACTAGTAAATTACACTTCTAGTACGGTTCCTTATATCGATGCTTTTACAACTTCGATGTTCTTTGTGGGAATGTGGTTGATGGCAAAGAAAGTTATAGACAACTGGATATATTGGATTATTGCCGATTTGGTAACTATACCTCTTTATATTTATAAAGGTTTAACAATTACTGCATTTCAGTACTTAATATTTACAATTTTGGCAGTTGCCGGATACTACGCATGGAAAAAACAGATAAACAATCCAAAAGAGACATTATTAGGATAGTTCTTACCGGACCTGAATCAACAGGGAAGAGTACACTTGCAAGTCAATTAGCCAAGCATTACAATACGGTTTGGGTAAAAGAATATCTGCGTGAATTTGCTGAAGATAAATATTCTAAAAATCAAGAATTAGTTTATCCCGACAATCTATTAATTGCCGAAGGTCAAATAAACTTAGAGACGGAAGCAATAGCCAAAGCAAACAGAGTCATCTTTTGCGATACGGATATTCTGCAAACAGTTGTTTACTCCTATGAGTATTACAATAAAGTTCAACCTGAATTGGAAGAGAAACTCAAAAACAGTAATGCTGATTTGTACATCCTTTTAAATTTAGATGTTTCGTGGGAAGAAGATCCTCTGAGAGACTTGCCTAACGACAGAAAAAGAGTATTTGACAATTTAGAAAGAACTCTAATTAAATTTTCTAAGAATTATACTGTATTAGGTGGAAAAGACGAAATACGATTGCAAAATGCGATAAAAATAATCGATAAATTATTGGTCTAAAGCAATAAAAAAATAACCCTTCGGAATTATTATCTGAAGGGTTATTGCGTAATTAAGGTTTTCTCATTTTAGAAATTTCGAATAATTTCTCGGGTTCTAAAATTTTAATTCTTTTATGATCTATCTCTACTAAATTATCTCTTCTAAAATCATTAAGATTTCTGATTGCTGTCTCTACCGTTACTCCTGCAAAATCAGCTATATCTTTACGGTAAAGTTGAACAGCTATTGTTTGCTGATCTTCTTCGTAACCATAAGCCTCAGCAAGCATCAAAATTCCTTCTGCTATACGTTCTTTTACAGATTTGTAAGCAAGGCTAAACATTCTATTCTCAGAATTCCTTAACTGCTTAGCCAACAGAGTAAGACTATCTTTTGCTAAAACAGGGTTTCTTTCAAGTTCTTCGAAAAAGAAACTCTTTGTTACAGCACACAACTCACAGTCGGTCATTGCAATAGCAGTAGCAAAATATTTCCCTTTGTTCAACAACGACCTGTAACCTATAGTGTCTCCTTCTTTAGCTACCCTTACTATCTGTTCTTTCCCATTTTCGCCAAGAATATACACCTTAACTTTACCCTTACGGATTATATATACATATTGTGGTACATTACCTTGAACAAATATATTTTGCTTTCTCTTTACAAATAAATCTACTTTATTTACCCTAAGCTCTTTTAAAGAATCCTTAGATAATGAGTGGAAAATAGTAGACACTGGAAATTTGCAATTCTCACAACCTGTTCCGTCATCAAAGCTACATTTTAGCATAATATATGTTTAATTAGGTCTTCTCAACTTACTTTATGCAAAGTAAATCCTTTTAAAGCATTAAGTTTATGATATTTATCAATCAATATGATTATTATCATAAATATACATATTTATAAAATGATTTTTTATGAATCCTGGAAATTTTAATATCCACTTGAAATTTCTCCCATAAAAAAATCCCGCATATAGCGGGATTTCATATTTAAATAACTGTACAGTTTATTATTTCATGCTCTTGTAAGCATTAATTAATCCATTTGTAGAAACATCGTGAGATGAAACTTCGCCTTCAGCAACTAATTCAGGAAGAATCTTATTTGCTAATTGCTTTCCTAATTCAACTCCCCACTGATCGAAACTATATATATTCCAAATAACTCCTTGTGTAAATATTTTTTGTTCGTACATAGCTATAAGGCTACCTAAAACCTCAGGAGTAAGTTTTTTGAAAAGTATAGAGTTTGTAGGTCTATTTCCTTCAAATATTTTGAAGTTTTTAAGTTCTGCAATCTCTTCTTCTGTTTTACCTGCAGCTTTAAGCTCGGCAACTACTGTTTCTTCATCTTTACCAAAAGCTAATGCCTCAGTCTGTGCAAAGAAGTTTGAAAGTAATTTTGGATGATGGTCTCCAACAGGATGATTAGATTGAGCAGGAGCCATAAAATCAGCAGGTATCATTTTTGTACCTTGGTGAATTAACTGATAAAAAGCGTGTTGCCCGTTAGTACCAGGCTCTCCCCAAATAATTGGACCTGTTTGATAATCTACAGGTTTACCATTACGGTCAGTTGACTTTCCATTACTTTCCATGTTTCCTTGTTGGAAATAAGCCGCAAAACGGTGCATGTATTGATTGTAAGGCAAAATAACCTCACTTTCTGCTCCAAAGAAATTGTTGTACCAAATTCCTAATAAAGCCAGAATCACTGGTATGTTTTGATCAAACTCAGTATTACGGAAATGTTTGTCCATTGCATGAGCTCCATCAAGTAATTTTTCGAAATTATCGAATCCTATTGAAAGAGAAATAGAAAGACCTATTGCACTCCAAAGAGAGTAACGACCTCCTACCCAATCCCAAAACTCAAACATGTTTGCCTCTTCGATTCCGAATTCAGTAACAAGTTTTTTGTTTGTAGAAAGTGCAACAAAATGTTTTGCAACTTCCGATTCATTTTTTGCTGATTTCAAGAACCAATCACGAGCACTCATTGCATTTGTCATTGTTTCTTGAGTAGTGAAAGTCTTAGAAGCAATAATGAAAAGAGTTGTTTCTGGATTTAAATCTTTTAATGTTTCATAAGCGTGAGTTCCATCAACGTTAGAAATGAAGTGTAGATTTAATCTAGTTTTATAGCTTTTCAAAGCTTCAGTAACCATAAGAGGTCCAAGGTCTGACCCTCCAATACCTATGTTTACAACATCGGTAATGCTTTTTCCTGTATATCCTTTCCAATCACCAGAAACCACAGTTTCAGTGAAAGTTTTCATTTGTGCCAAAACTCTGTTTACTCCTGGCATAACATCTTCGCCATTCACAAAAACTGGAGTGTTTGATCTATTTCTTAATGCTGTGTGAAGTACTGCTCTACCTTCAGTAACATTAATTACGTCTCCATTAAATTGCTTTTCAATAGCGTCTTTTAACCCTGTCTGTTCAGCTAATTCTAAAAGAAACTTCTTAGTATCGTCAGTGATTATATTCTTTGAGTAATCAACTAAAATATCATTAAAAGTAATTGAGAATTTATTAAATCTGTCTGCGTCGTTTGCAAACAAATCCTTCATTTTACTGTCTTTAAGTTCCCAAATGTGTTTTTCTAATTTTCCCCAAGCTTCAGTTGAAGTAGGATTAATATTTTGTAATGCCATTTTTAGGTTGCTTTAATTTTGACGACGAATATACAAATAATTTTAAGTAATGGTAATTTATACACTTGTATATGTTGTATCGGCTATCTAATATCGTTATATTTAGAGTACTACGTAAAAAATCCTTTCAATGAATTTTGTAATAGTAAAATTTCCGATTATCCTAATAAGCATTGCTTATTCTCTTGGAATTTTACTGAGCAATTCTAAACTAGAAATCAACGATAATCTTTCCATTGCCCTAGTTTTCTTTATCCTAATATCATTACCAATTATTGAGAAATTGTTGAAAGGAAGAAACAAGTTCAAAACATTCTTGCTGTTAGCTAGTGTATTTGTAATATCCTTTATTTTTAATTCTTCGCGAATACACAATCACAACCCAGTTGAAACTTCAACTATTAAGACAGAAATAACAATTTCAAGATTATTTAATAGTTACCCTAATTATCAAAATTGTATTTCTGAAGATGTATATACTTCCCGAAAATATCTGACTGTAATACCTATTGTAGATAGTAATAATTACAAGATTGGCACAAAATTGTTTGTAAAAGCAAAAATAGAACCGCTAAACGGACTTGTTATTCCTAATAATTTCAATTTCTCACAATATCTTGAAAGGAAGAATGTAAACTCCAAAATGCTAGTCGGAAATTATATAGAAACAACTAACAAACATTCAATAAGTAGAAATATTGAAGACAAAATTGATGAAAGCAGATTAAGTGAAAGTTCTAAATCTTTGATGAAAGCATTGGTTTTAGGCCGAAAAGATGGAGTTTCGGATAAACTTATGGCTAGTTTTTCTGATTCAGGAATTATGCATTTACTAGCGTTATCAGGATTACATATTGGAATACTCACAATTATTCTAACATTCTTATTGAGACCATTAAAACTACTAAAACGAGGTAAGTTAATTAGATCAATAGTTGTAGTAGGGTTACTTTGGTACTACTCGTACATCACAGGTTTTTCGTCATCAATAATCAGGGCTACCATAATGTTTAGCATTATAGTAATTGGAAATGGACTGAGACGAGAAGTAAATATCTTCAATAGTTTGGCTATTGCAGCTTTAGTGTTGCTGATAATAAATCCATATTATTTGTTTGATGTTGGATTTCAACTTGGATTTTCTGCAGTAATAGGAATTGTATGGCTTTTCCCTATGTTTGCTAAGCTTTGGCGTCCAAAATATAAAGTAGTAAAATACATTTGGAGTTTATTGCTAGTATCCATTTCGGCACAAATAGCTACTTTTCCATTTACAATTTTTTATTTCCATAAATTCTCGGGATTATTTTTTGTGGCTAATATCATCGAAATACCTCTAATAACTGTATTACTTGCCCTATCCTATCTTGTTATATCGCTATTAATGTTCGGCATTGAATTTGATTTTCTAGTTTTTGGATACGATAAATTGGTTAGCATTATTGAATGGGTAAGCATAGAAATATCTAAAATGAAAAGTTTCATTTTCTACGACATATTTATCGATAAGCTAGAAATTGTACTCCTTTTTATTCTAATTATCTCAATAACCGTTTTCTTTCAATCTAAAAAAATAAAATATCTGTACTTAGGTTTGCTTACGGTTATCAGTATTCAAATATCTATTTTTATTCAAAAGTTAGATACTTCTAAAAGCAATGTACTAATGATGGCTAAGAATGAAATTATTCTACAAAACGGCAATAAATACATCTCTAATACAAGCGAAGGAGCTAAACTGTTTTACAATTACACTAAGGCAAATAAGCTAAAGCAATCAGACTCTATATTGGGAGATGTTTTCTATTTCGATGATAATTATTACTGGAAAATAGATAAAAACTTCAAGTACAATCCTATTCTTTATCCACATACAATTGTTGTGGGTAGAAAATCGAAATCGAATCCAGAAATGATTGTAAACGATAAAACTCAAAGTGTGATTTACTCTGGATATGAAAATTCTAATAGCAAAAGCAGATGGGAATACTTTTGCTCTAGAAGAAATATAAAATTCGTAGATGTTAACAATATGCTGTATTACCGAAAATACTAACTGCTAGGTTTTAAATCTCTAAGTCCAAGTTGAAGACTAATCATGCCTTGCCAATTGTTTTCTTCTATAACAAATGCAGCGTCAAACTGACCATTATTTCTTGTTATTTCTAATTTATCGCCAAGTCCAAAACCTATTGCTCCAAAAGTCCTATCCTCAGCAGCATGAACAATATTTAGTTTGAGATGAGCTCCATTTTCTCCAACTTTTTTGCCGTATCCATTATCTGTTAAAGACTTTGCCACAAATACAGGATGCATATTGCCAGGACCGAAAGGAGCAAACTGTTTTAGAATTTTGTAAAATTTTGGATTGATTCTATCGAGAGTAATTTCGCTAGAAATATCTATCTCAGGTTCAAGACATTCTTTTGCTATGCTTCCTTTTACAACTTCTTCAAATTTATTTTTGAA
>CAZIYK010000109.1:0-6608 GCA_964543445.1 uncultured Flavobacteriales bacterium | reverse complement strand
GAAGCAGGTATTCCTGAGGATGATGTTCGTAACCCTGCTACTATTGCTGATAACGTAGGAGATAACGTAGGAGATGTTGCTGGTATGGGTGCCGATTTATTTGGTTCTTATGTTGCTACAATTCTTGCAACTATGGTATTAGGTAATGAGATAAAATTACCTGCTGGAGTTCATGACGCATTTGGAGGTCTTTCGCCAATTCTTTTACCTATGGTAATTGCTGGTGTTGGAATTATTTTCTCAATCTTTGGAACAATGTTCGTTAAGATTTCTGATGAAAAAGGAGATGTACAGAAAGCATTAAACATTGGTAACTGGTCTTCAGTTGCTATGGTTGTAGTTGCTTCTTATTTTATAATTTCATGGATGATGCCTGAGACTATGGTTATTCGTGGAGTAGAATTTTCTAGTATGGATATATTCTATGCTATCTTAGTTGGTTCGGCTGTTGGTATTGGTATGAGTATTGTTACTGAGTACTACACTGCAATGGGTCGTAAGCCAGTTAATTCAATTATTCAACAGTCAGATACTGGTGCTGCTACAAACATTATTGGTGGTCTTTCTGTAGGTATGGAGTCAACAATGATTTCTACACTTATTCTTGCTGGAGGTATTGCTGGTTCTTACCACTTTGCTGGTCTTTACGGTGTGGCAATTGCTGCTGCAGGTATGATGGCTACTACTGCAATGCAGTTGGCTATTGATGCTTTCGGACCTATTGCTGATAACGCTGGAGGTATTGCAGAGATGAGTCAATTACCAAAAGAAGTTCGTGAGCGTACTGATATTCTTGATGCTGTAGGTAACACTACTGCTGCTACAGGAAAAGGATTTGCAATTGCTTCTGCAGCACTTACTGCTCTTGCATTGTTTGCAGCATTTATGGGTGTAGCAGGAATTCATTCTATCGATATTTCTAAAGCTAACGTTTTAGCAGGATTGTTTGTAGGAGGTATGATTCCTTTCATCTTCTCTTCTTTAGCAATTGCTGCTGTAGGTAGAGCTGCTATGGCAATGGTGAACGAAGTTCGTCGTCAGTTCCGTGAAATTCCTGGAATTATGGAGCACAAAGCTACTCCAGAGTACGACAAGTGTGTTGCTATTTCTACTGAAGCTTCTATTAAAGAGATGATGTTGCCAGGTGCCATTGCACTTATTACACCAATTATTGTAGGTTTCTCTTTCGGACCAGAGGTTCTTGGAGGTGTTCTTGCTGGTGTAACTGTATCAGGTGTTATGATGGGTATTTTCCAAAACAACGCTGGTGGTGCATGGGATAATGCTAAGAAATCTTTCGAGCAAGGAGTTGAGATTAATGGTAAAATGGAATACAAAGGTTCTGATGCTCACCATGCATCTGTAACTGGAGATACTGTTGGAGATCCATTTAAAGATACTTCAGGTCCATCAATGAATATTCTTATTAAGTTGATGTCTATTGTTTCTTTAGTTATTGCTCCTCACATTGGTACAGGACACGTAAGTAGCGAAGTAGCTCTTGGAGAAGCTATCAACCAATCTAAAGTAGAAGTAATGGCTACTGATGGTGTTGATTTCTTATCTTTAGAAATTGTTACTGTAGAAGTTGTAGAAGGTAAAGAAGTTGAAAACGTTGAGCAATTAGAAGGACCTAAAGCTGAAATTTTAAATCAACTTAAAGAGCGTAATATCGAGCTTAAAGATGTTCGTAATGTACGTTACTTTAAAAAGAATGTTGAAGCATAATATAAATTGCAGATAACTAAGAATTAGTTCTTAGTATAAACATATAACAGACACTCATAGGATTAATTTTCTATGAGTGTTTTTTTATGGGTGAATTTGACGATGTCTGATGCTAGTAATTGTAAACAATAAAGTTTCGTTTGTTTGCTGAATCAATCTTTGTTATTTCTTTTCGATGTACTTTGTTAACTTAGTATTTAAACAATATATTTGCTTTAATTAAAACAAGAAACGAATAAGTATTAAATAAATAATTATGCAATTATTAAAAGGGAAAACAGCGATAATTACAGGTGCTTCAAGAGGTATAGGTAGAGAAATTGCTGAGGTTTTTGCTAAGAATGGGGCAGACATAGCTTTCACTTATCTTTCATCAGTAGAAAAAGGAGAAGCTTTAGAAAAGGAGTTAGCACAATATGGAACTAAGGTTAAAGGTTTCCGTAGTGATGCTTCTGATTTTGCTTCAGCAGATCAGTTGGCAAAAGATGTTGTTGCTGAGTTTGGAAGAATTGATGTTTTGGTAAATAATGCAGGTATTACTCGCGATAATCTTTTGATGCGTATGAGTGAGGAGCAGTGGGATGAGGTTATTAGAATTAATTTGAAATCAGTATTTAATCTTACTAAAGCATGTCAGCGTACAATGCTTAAACAACGTAGTGGTTCTATAATTAATATGAGTTCTGTAGTTGGAGTTAAAGGAAACGCAGGTCAAGCAAACTACTCTGCTTCAAAAGCAGGAATTATTGGATTTACTAAATCTATTGCACTTGAATTAGGTTCTCGTAATATTCGTTCAAATGCTATTGCACCAGGATTTATAGAAACAGAAATGACAGATGCTCTTGACGATAAAATGGTTCAAGAATGGCGTAATGCAATTCCATTGAAACGCGGAGGTACACCTGAAGATGTTGCTAATTTAACTATGTTCTTAGCTTCAGATTTATCAACTTACATCACAGGACAAGTGATTAATGTTGATGGAGGAATGCTTACCTAGTCAATTAACAATTATAAATTAAGAATTATCAATTAGGAAAACTCTAAACTTTTAATTCTTAACTTTTAACTATAAATATGACATACGATTATCCAATTTGGTACATATTTTTATCGTTTTTGATATCGGGGTTATTGTCATTTTTAGTTTATAGAAAAAATATTAAAACGTCGTGGAAGTTCGCTTTCATGGCGTTTTTGCGTTTTCTATCTCTTGTAATTGTTTTTATTTCTATAGGAGGTTTGGTCTTAAATACCGAGGTAGAAAATAAAGTAAAACCAAAGTTGATTGTAGCATTCGATCAATCGAGGTCTATGTTGCAGAATGCTGACAAACAGAATCTACACAAAGTATTTACCGATATTTATAATTCTAAATTATCAGAAAACTTCAGAATTAAGAGTATTGGGTTTGGAGAGTTTGTTTCAAAAATAGATACTTTAAAATTTAATCAAGAAAGGACTAATATAGAAGACGTAGAGAGAAAATTAGATTTATTACTTTCAGAAAGCGATAAAGTTATTTTGGTAAGTGATGGGAATGTAAATAGTGGAAATACATCAGTTTTCGATACTAAGAAAAAATACACTGTTGATGTAATTGGTGTAGGGGATACTATTAGTAAATCAAGTATTTCTATTACTAAAATCAATTACAACAAGAAGGTGATAGTTGGAAATAGTTTTCCACTTGAATTGTTTGTAGAAACTTCTAATTTTTCAGGAGAATTATATTTAGAGGTGTCAGAAAAGAACAAGGTTATTTATACTGATAAGTTTTCAATTCTTCCTAGTAGTAACATAAATCAGAAACACAGATATTTAATTACTATGAAATCCTCAAAAGAGGGAACTCATACTTTTACGGTGAAGTTGTTTTCTAGTGTTGATGATAGTCTTATTTCTCAAAAATTAATTACAGTTGATTTTGTTAAAAATAAGGGTGTAGTATTGATTAAGTATAAGAATCCTAATCCTGATATTTCATTGTTTAATCGTGAGTTTTCTGCTGAAAATTATAAGGTTGTAGTTACTAATAAAACGGTTTCTAGAAAAGATTTTAGCAAGTTCGATTTTGTAGTTGATTTTGATAATTCAATAAATTATAAACTCAATATTCCTGTTGTGTACATTAATTCTACTAAGGATGAGGATAATAAATCATTGAGGTCTGTAGAAACTAATTTAGATAAACATTTCCTTAAGAATTATTCAATTAATAATTTATCTAAACAAATATACATTAGTAGCTCTAATCTTTGGAAGTTGAAGCTGAATGAAGCAAAAAGAGGAGAAAACAACGTAGATGTGTTTTTTGATAATCTACTTAAGGATGTTGAGTTATTGAAGTATTCCGATAAGTTTAATGTGGTTTACAAAGACATTTATTCTTCTTCGGAGAATGTAATAGTTAAACTTGTAAATGAATCTAGCAAGGTTAAATCTGTTGATGCCCGTTTGGAAACAGTGATTGATGGCAAAAAAAAGGTTTTCAGTTTTATAGAAGAGAATAATAATTATCTCCTAGATTTAGGTGAAATGGGAGTAGGAATTCATTCCTGCAAGGTATTTGTGAATGATAAATTGCTGAAAACAATAAGTTTTGAGGTTGAAAATTTTGATTTAGAATTAATGGGTAAATCTCAAAATGTAGGCCTTTTGAAAAAGATAGCTTCAAGTCAAAATGGATATTACTACAACTTAGATAATTACCCTAAGCTTATAGATAAGTTAGGAGAAGAATCGTCCAATTTAGTTACTATAAAAATTGTTAAAAAGAACATCTTAGAACAATGGTGGATGCTGTTCTTATTGCCATTAATTTTAGGAGCTGAATGGTTGCTAAGAAAGAGAAATGGTATATATTAGCCACCGAATATTACAATAAACAATTAAACTAATTCAAAAAACATGAATTCAAATTTTGGACAACAACAAAATCAAGGACCGGAATTTAACCTAGGAAACAAGTTCTCATTTATGATAGTATTGATGGGTGCAGGATTGCTAGTGTTGATACTTTTTTGGTCGAGAATGACAGTAACTATTGGCTCGGGTGAAGCTGGAGTTTTATTCCGTACTTTTGGTACAGGAGTAGATATAGAGAATACTTATTCAGAAGGATTTCACTTTATAGCACCTTGGAATAAGATGTTTGTTTACGAAGTTAGACAACAAGAGGCAAGTGAGAAGATGAAAGTTCTTTCATCAAACGGATTAGATATTTCTGTTGAATTATCAGCTTGGTTTATGCCAGACCATGCAAATCTTGGAAACTTACACCGTAAGATTGGTCAAGGTTATCTTAATAGAGTGGTTAGACCCGCTTTACGTTCAGCTACACGTAGTGTAATTGGTCGTTACGAACCAGAGCAAATCTACTCTTCTAAAAGAGATGTAATTCAGGATGAAATTTTCCATGAAACAAAAGAAATATTAAAATCACAGTATGTTATTGTAAACGAAATTCTTATTAGAGATATAGTTTTACCTCCTACAATTAAGAATGCAATTGAATCTAAATTGAAACAAGAGCAGGAAGCATTGGAGTATAAATTCCGTTTACAAAAGGCAACACAGGAGGCTGAGAAAATTAGAATTGACGCTGAAGGTAAAGCAAAAGCAAATGAGATTTTAAGTAAATCACTTAACGATAGAATTCTTCAAGATAAAGGAATTGAGGCTACAGTTAAGTTAGCTGAATCTCCAAATTCTAAAGTAATTATTATTGGAGGAGGAGATAAAGGATTACCTATAATCTTAGGAGATCAGTAGTAGTTTAAAATTACTAGATAAAGTATCTAATTTAAGGTTCTCAAACTGTCAAATGTTTGAGGACCTTTTTTATTGAAAATAAAATATCAATGAAAAATAGATGGATTATAGTATGTGAATGGTTGTAAACACTAAGAATGAATCATTTAAGGCAATAGATGAACAAAAATTAAACCTTAAATGTCTATTTAAATATCTATTTTAGCTAAGAATTATTTCTACTAAAAAATCTATTTATGAAATTATTACGATTATTACTTCTTACAATTATATTAATAGTACCAATTTTCAGTATTTCAAGCCAAGCACAAGTCACAAAATATGTAAAACCAGATGCTGCAAAAAATGGTGATGGATCTATATCTAATCCTTATAATGATATTGCAAAGGCAGTGAATGTTGTTGCAAGAGATCCCAAAGGAGGAGATGTTGTTATTATTGACGGTACTTATGATTTTCGATCAACAAGTAATAACGGTATTATACGAATAAGTACCAAGGCAAAGAAGAATGCTCAAGTAACTATAAGACCACAGACAGAAGGGAAAGTTACATTGAAATTTGATGGGCGTACAGGCTTTGAATTTACAAGTACATCTTCTTGGATAACTGTAGATGGTTTAGATTTATATGGTCAAACAGATCAAGTATATTATTGGGATATAGTAGCTAAGTCTTTTTGGGAGCCTCAAGCTACTGGAATGAAAGGAGGTTTGGCAGTAAAAGTTGATGGAGAACACATTACAATAAAAAATAATCACATCCACGATTGGTATCAGAAAGCGGTAGAAATTAAAGATGGAAGATATATCAATGTTGAAGGAAATATAATACATGATATAGCTACAACTTCTCTTTCTGGAGGTCATGGAATTATGCGTCAGCAAAAGGGAAAAGAGTTCACAGATGATGATGATCCAGATTATTACCGTTGGGATATTAGTGAAAACCTTCTTTATAGAGTAGAACAGCGGATATATTCGTGGGTGCCAAGCAAAGGATATATCACTATGGTTATTGATGAAGGAAAATCTATCCTGATTGATGACCCTAAAGATACTGATAAGCATCAAGAAGAGATGAAAGCAAGGATAAGAAACAAT
>CAZIYK010000108.1:1174-6677 GCA_964543445.1 uncultured Flavobacteriales bacterium | reverse complement strand
ATGAGTTTTTCCACTTCTCTGTCAGTATCCCAAGTGTCTTTAGTAACGTCAGAAATTTTTACTTCATATCCTTTCTCTGATAGGTTTGTTTCTGTGAGGTATGCTAAAAAACTATTTAATTGCCCCTTAGCATCGAAAATAGAATAACCTGCTGTTACTATAAGTACCTTTTTCATAATGTGAATTTTATTTCTTGTTTTATTTTATCTATAAAGAAACGAATTTTTATTGTTTCATGCTTATTGAAATCTGTTAAAAGTATAATCAATGCCTTTGTAAGATTGATATGAATTCATGTGTTTTCATATTTTGATTTATGAAATCATTCGTTTATAAATTCTGAAATAGAATGATGTTGATGTTTAATTATGAGATTTACAGATAGTTACGATGGTTTTGTGAGGTTTGATTTTTAACTTCGCATTATTATGCTATTTTTGAGCGCTTTTAAAGCAGAACTAAATCAAAATTTTTAAATATGAGTAACTCAAATAATCATGAGGAGAGTTTTATACATTCTCCTGCATTTGGAGGTATAATATTATTCGTATCAGCATTAATTGCCTTTATATGGGCTAATTCTTCGCCAGATAGTTATCATCATTTTTGGCATAGCATTGTATGGCGTACAGGTGGGGGAGCCGAAGGTGAATTATGGAAAGTTAATTTACACCATGTGGTTAACGAATTGCTGATGGCAATATTCTTTTTCTTTACAGGGTTGGAAATTAAGAAAGAGATTATGGCAGGAGGATTGTCTTCTTTTAAAACTGCTGTATTGCCACTAGGTGCCGCGGTTGGTGGAATGTTGGCGCCAGCTCTTATTTTTGCATACACAAATACAGGATTAGAAACAGTGAGTGGCTGGGGTGTACCAATGGCTACAGATATTGCTTTTTCTTTAGGAGTACTTGCTTTACTCGGTTCTAGAGTGCCAATAAGTTTAAAAATATTTCTGACAGCACTTGCTATTGGCGATGATTTAGGAGCAGTAACAGTTATAGCTACTTATTATACAGATTATATCGACATGTATCAACTTCTGTTTGGACTTGGAGGTTTAGGAGTTTTGCTTATTGCAAATTTATTGGGGGTAAGGAATAGGTTGTTTTATTCTGTAATTGGATTGTTTGCTGTTTGGGTTTCCTTTGTAGAATCGGGTGTTCATGCTACAATTGCAGGAGTTTTATTAGCTTTTGTAATCCCTGCTAGACCAAAAATAACTCATGAAATGTACATAAATAAAGCAAGGAAATATTTAGATGAATTGGAGGAAGCTGAATCACAAGTAGTAAAAGGTGTTCAGGATGATTGTATAGTAACAACTATTACTAAGTTGAATAAATTGAGTTTCGATGCAATTAATCCTAGTCAGCTAAGAGAGCAATCTTTGCATCCGGTAGTTACGTTTTTTATTATGCCAGTTTTTGCTCTTGCAAATGCGGGAGTGTATATAGAAGGAGATGTATTAGAAATGCTTAAAAGTCCTGTGTCTATAGGTATTGCATTAGGTTTGATTTTTGGTAAACCTATAGGGATTTATTTATTTACTAAGATTTTGGTATTGCTTAAAGTAGGTAATTTACCTGATGATGTTAATTGGACTCAGATTGTAGGAATTGGATTTTTGGCAGGTATGGGATTCACAATGTCGTTGTTTGTAAGTGACCTTGCTTTTAGCGATGAAGGAGTTCAGATTGCTTCAAAAACATCGGTTATGCTTTCATCATTGATAGCAGGATTTATAGGATTCGTAATTTTGTATGTAGATAGTATGAAAAGCAAAGCACATGTTTAATGCGCTGTTTGTCAGTGTAATTGTTGTGTTCTTACTATTAGTATCCATTAATGGTACTAATGGAGTAAATTAAGTTAATTTTGAAAAATAATATTATAGAAAAGAAAAAAAATGAAAGCATTAGAAATAAATGATATACTAGAATCTGATGAGTGGTTTATGGGAGCTAATCAGGAAGAGGTTATGGATACATTAACGTCTCAACCAATATTGTCAGGATTAGTTCAAGTAATAATTGAAGAAGATTTAGAGGAAGCCGATGAGTATGTAAAAGATATGTTTTATTCATTATTCGGTACTATACTCAGAGCATATAAAGTTAGTTTAGAAGATAGTTTTGCTGAAGTAAGTGAAGATGATGTAAAAGCAGCATTCGAAAAGCATAATAAGTTTTCAGAGTTGTTAAGTAAGTCACTTGGTTTTTCTGATGTGCCTAATGGTGAAGATGAAGAAGAACAGGCTGCTGCAATGATGGAAAAATTAGCAAATTTAGAAGCAAAGTTTAATGCAGAAGAAGACTTCGACCTTGAGAAAGAAGGTATGGGTGAATTAGTAGAGCTTATTAAGCAGGTAAACGAAAATTCAAAGCAACCAGCTATAAATGCTTATCTTCAGGCAGAGTTGGAAGAAGCTGATATCGACGATCAGTTTGCTGGTTTCATTAATCAGCAATTTGTAATTATTGTTGATTCAATCGAGAATATGATTGAAAGAACAAACAAAGATCCTAAAATGAAAATAGTATAATTCTTAGGCTAAGTCTAGGAATACAAAACTGGAAACTAGTAGCCAGTATCCACAAACAAAAGCTAGTAATAAAAACTAGAATTAACGATAAGACCAAATAAAATGTTGTACGAAAAAAGAGATCACCATTTAGAAGGTAATACACTAGAAATTGGTGTTCACCACAATTTAACAATCCTTAGAGAGACTCATGTAGGGTTGTTTTTAGGAGATGACAATGGCAATGAAATACTTTTGCCAAATAAATATGTACCAGAAGATTTCGAGATAGGAGACAAATTAGAAGTATTTGTTTACCTCGATTCAGGAGAGAGAAGAATAGCAACTACGCTAAAACCAAAACTTACAAAAGGTAAATTTGGATGTTTGAAGTGTTCTGCTACAAATAAATCAGGAGCTTTTTTAAGTTTAGGATTGGAGAAGGATTTGTTTGTTCCGTTTAAGGAGCAATCAAAGAAAATGGAGGAAGACAGATATTACAATGTTTTCATGTACGTTGACGAAGATACTGATAGACTACTAGGTTCTAATAAGCTCAATAAGTTTTTAGAATTAGAGAATATAGATTTAGATGTAAATCAAGAGGTTGATTTGTTGATTGACAAACGTTCAGACTTAGGAGTGAATGTAATTGTAAATAACAAATACAAAGGATTTATTTTCGAGAATCAACTTTTTCAAGAAGTTAAATACGGACAGAGGCTTAAAGGTTTTGTTAAAGAGGTAAGAGACGATAATAAAATTGATATTACTCTACAAAAACAAGGTTTCGCTAGTGTTGAGCCAAATGCAGAGTTGATAATTGATAAATTAGAAGCAAATAAAGGTTTTCTTAAACTCAACGACAAAAGCAATCCTGAAGATATTAGAGCTACACTCGGCATGAGTAAGAAATTATTCAAAAAAGCTATTGGTACTTTGTACAAGCAGAGAGTAATTGAAATTAAAGATGATGGAATTTATTTGGTAGGATATACTGAATAATAGAAACATACCAATTTAATAAGCCCGCAGATTTCATTGATTATCGCAGATTTTTATCAGCGTAGATCAGCGAAATTTGCGGGCATTTTTATTTGTTATAACCTCTACTTTAGCTAGGATTACATAAACTAAAATTTATTATCTTTCCACCTAAAATTTTATCGATGCTAAAGAAAATATTTTACATACTTATAATTTCAACTACACTTAGTGGTTGCAGGTCTGATGTAACAGAATTGCCAGATATTTTTGTTGATGAAATGGTTTATTTAGGTAGTTATCCATACAATAAATTATTTCCAGGTTCTTGGGCTCCTGTTAATGGAGGTTTAAAAGGGATAATACTTTACAGAGTTTCAGAAACTGAATTCAAGGCATACGACAGAGCATGTCCGCATATACCTCTAAACGATTGTAGTGTTTTGAAAGCAGTTGAAGGTAGCTCGGTAAAAGTTGTTTGCGAATGCGATGATAAGGAGTTTCTTGTTGTAACAGGAGAGCCTTTGAATGGTGCGCCTGTAGGACTTAAAGTATATAGGACATATTACGATGCAAATTCACAAACAGTGCATATTTCAAATTAATTCTAAGTCCAACAAATGCGTCTATTACTAACCTTACTTTTTTTCTCAACATTACTAAATACAATAAAAGCCCAATCTACCTATGATAAGAAAATCAAAGAGATTGATTTAGTTAAAACTTCAAGATTCAATGTTGAAAATTCTGAAGAGTTAGAAAAACAACTAAATCATTTACCCATTTTTAAAAATTCATTATCTGGACTTTGTGTTTACGATGTAGAAAAAGGAAAGTATATAGTAGAGCACAATTCTGATAAATATTTTACTCCTGCTTCCAATACAAAATTGTTTACTTTCTACTCTGGATTATTAAATATTGGAGATAGTATTCCTGTGTTTTTTTATACAGAGAAAGAAGATTCTTTGATAGTGTGGGGGAGTGGAGCACCAACTTTGCTTTATTCTGAATTCAACGATACTACAGCGTTCAATTTTTTGAAAAATTCTGATAAGAAAATTTATTTTTCGGATTCTAACTTTATGAATAAACGTTATGGCTCTGGTTGGGCGTGGGACGATTACAACGATAAATATTCAAAAGAGTTAACACCATTGTCAGTTTATGGTAATGCGGTTAAAGTTACCTTATACCCAAATGGAAAATGGACAGTTAATCCAAAGCAGTTTAGAGATTCCATTACAGTGCTTGGTTATGGCGATAGATTGAAGCTTAAAAGAAAGGAAAAGTCTAATGAGTTTGAAATGTGGTTGACAAATTCATCGGATACTCTTAGCATAGAAGTGCCTTTTATTACTTCAACTGCATTGAGTTTAAAATTACTTTCTGATACCTTAAAGAAAGAGATTAAATTGGTAAGCCTACCTTTGAATAAAGAAAAAATATCTACTCTTTACGGAATAGAAACCGATAGTATCTATGATGTAATGCTTCACGAAAGCGATAATTACTTGGCAGAATCTGTAATGATGATGAGTGCATCTAAATTGTGCCTTAGTGATAGTATTAAAACATCAAAATTGATAGATGTAGTTTTAGAAAATCAATTGAATGATATAACTCAAAAGCCTCGTTGGGTTGATGGCTCAGGACTTTCTCGTTACAATTTGTTTACTCCAAAATCTATGGTAGAAGTTCTTTTGAAAATACGCACAAAGGCATTAGAAACAGATGGTAATATGGATAGGATTTTTAGTCTATTACCCACAGGTGGTCGCGGAACTTTAGAAAATAGATTCTCTGATTATCCCGAATTTATTTACGCCAAAACAGGAACATTGAGTAATAATCACAACCTTAGTGGATACATTGTTACAAAGTCAGGTAAATTGTTGGTCTTTTCTTATATGAACAATCACTACATGTATAAAACATCAACTATACAAAAACAAACAGATACAATTTTGAAGGATTTTTACCTTTACTATTAAT
>CAZIYK010000108.1:0-1074 GCA_964543445.1 uncultured Flavobacteriales bacterium | reverse complement strand
TTATCTGAAGTATATTATATTTATATCCCAAAAGAAACAAATAATGAAAAGAAGAAATTTTATAAAAAGCATAGGTGTTGCGAGTGCTTCATTGCCAATGATGTCTTTTGCTAAAGCAGAAGATAAAAAAGTTGATGATGAATCCCCAAGAATAATAAAACCTAAGGCTCTAAAAAAAGGAGATACAATTGGATTGATAACGCCAGGTAGTTTTATTGATGATGGAGAATTACAGAAAGCAATACATAATGTAGAATCTTTGGGTTTTAAAGTTAAACTTTCAGAAAATATTAGAAAAAAACGTGGATATACTGCGGGCACTAGGCAAGAAAGAATTAAAGATTTGCACACAATGTTTGCAGATGATAGTGTTGATGGTATTTGGGCTGCTCGTGGAGGCTATGGCTGTTCTGGTTTGTTACCTCTGATAGATTTCGATTTGATAAAAAGGAATCCAAAAGTATTTATTGGATATAGTGATATTACGGTTTTGCATTTGGCAATATCTCAAAAAACAGGATTAGTTACGTTTCACGGCCCGGTAGCTTCTTCCGATTTTACAAATTATGCAAAGAAATATTTCTTTGATATGATTACATCTACGGCTATTCCTCCCAAAGTATATCCTAGCAAAAACAACGATGAAATAGGAAAAGGAAGTGTTTTCTACAAATCAAAAGTTTACAATAAAGGAGTTGCTGAAGGAAGATTGATTGGAGGAAACTTAAGTTTAGTTTCTGCAATGTTGGGTACAGACTGGGAGATTAATTTTAAAGATAAATTATTGTTTTTAGAAGATGTTGGCGAAGCTCCTTACCGTATTGATAGAATGTTGATTCAGTTAGATCAATGTGAAGATTTAAATGATGCTAAAGGAATTTTGTTGGGAGTTTACGAAGATTGTAAGAAACCAAAAGATGCACCTTCGCTAGAATTAGATCAAATGTTTGCTGACAATTTAAAAGATGTTGATGTTCCTGCTGCTTATGGATTTTCATTCGGACATATTAAAGATCAGTTTACATTGCCATACGGAATTAAGGCTAGAATGAATGCAGAAGAGAGAACTTTGGA
>CAZIYK010000107.1:0-6799 GCA_964543445.1 uncultured Flavobacteriales bacterium | reverse complement strand
GTAAAAGCGAAGCTTTACAAACAAAATGCGAAGCATTATAAACAACAAAGTGATAAACTTATCGAAAGAAGAATAAGTATGGATAAAGTAAAAGTTTTTGCACCAGCAACAGTTGCTAATGTAGGTAGTGGATTCGATATTTTAGGATTTGCGTTGGAGGCACCTGGCGATATTGTTGAAATGAAAAAAACTAAGCAAAAGGGGATAGTTATTTCTGAAATGATTTCAGATAAACCTTTGAGTTGTGTAGTAGAGGAGAATACCGCAGGTATGGCTTTGATGAATATGTACAATTCTAGAGATTTGTCTTTCGGGATAGAATTAAAAATAACAAAAGGAGTAAATCCCGGAAGTGGCACAGGTTCTAGTGCTGCAAGTGCTGCTGGAGCAGTTTTTGCACTGAATCAGCTTTTAGATGATGAAGATAAGTTTACATCAAAGGAATTGGTAGATTTTGCTATGGATGGCGAAGTAGTTGCTTCGGGAGCTCGTCATGCCGATAATGTAGCGCCTTCTGTTTTAGGAGGATTTACTTTAGTAAGGCAGAACGAACCTTTGGATGTTATACAAATTCCTACTCCTAGTGAGATGCATGTGGTTGTTCTTCATCCAGAAATAGAGATTAAAACTTCCGATTCTAGAGCTATACTTAAAAAACAGATTCAACTTGCCGATGCTGTTAAGCAGTGGGGAAACGTTGCAGGTTTGGTAGCGGGATTGTTTACCGACGATTACGATTTGATAGGTAGATCGATGGAGGACTATGTAGTTGTACCTACACGTTCTTTATTGATTCCTATGTACGATCAATTTAAGGAAAGAGCTTTGGCTAATGGAGCATTAGGATTTTCAATATCGGGTTCAGGACCATCGGTTTTTGCGTTGTGTAAGGGATTGGAAAATGCAGAGAAAGTTAGAGATGTATTAGTAGAAACAATTGAGCAAACAAACCTTTTGTACAATATTCACATTTCGAAAGTGAGTACAGAAGGATGTAGAATTATATAAGAAGTTTAACTGTTTAAATTTAGAGGTTTCGTCACCTCCACCGCAGTGGAGAGGTCTTTTATATTAATAGAGTAGGTTTCAATAATTAAACAGTTCATCAGTTAACGATAAAATAAATTAATAAAATGATATACCACAGTACAAGAGATATAAATAATAGAGTAAGTTTTAAGGAAGCAGTTATAAAAGGACTTGCAAGCGATGGAGGTTTGTTTGTCCCTGAAACTATTGAAAAATTACCACAGGAGTTTTTCGACAATATGGAAAATATGACTGTTGCAGAATTGGCTACTCAGGTGATGAAACCTTATGTTGGCGACGAGATTCCTGAAGAAGATCTAAAGAAAATTCTTGAAGAAGTTCTAAGTTTTGATTTTCCATTAGTGGAAATAGAAAAAGATACTTTTGCATTAGAATTATTTCACGGACCTACTTTAGCTTTCAAAGATGTAGGAGCAGGTTTTCTTGCGAGATGCCTTGGTTATTTCTCTGATGAGGATAGAAAAGTAACCGTTTTGGTAGCTACATCGGGAGATACAGGTAGTGCTGTGGCAAATGGATTTTTTGGAGTAGAAGGAACTGAGGTTGTTATTTTATATCCTTCAGGGAAAGTGAGTGCTTCGCAAGAGAAACAACTTACTACTTACGGAGGAAATATTACAGCTTTAGAGGTTGACGGTACTTTCGACGATTGTCAGGCTATGGTAAAAAGTGCTTTTCAAGATTCAGAATTAAATTCGCATTTAAATTTAAGTTCGGCAAACTCTATTAATGTTGCTCGTTTCATTCCTCAGAGTTTGTACTATTTTATTGCTTTGGGGCAATTTATGAAAGGAGATAAGGATGTGATTGTTTCTGTGCCTAGTGGGAATTTCGGAAATATTTTAGCAGGAATCTATGCTAAAAACATGGGGTTAAAAGTTGATAAATTTGTTGTTTCAAACAATGTAAATAATCCTGTTGTGGAGTATTTAAATGGCGATGAATTTAAAACTCGTCCATCTATACATACAGTGTCTAATGCTATGGATATTGGAGCTCCAAGTAATTTCGAGAGATTACAATTTCTTTATCCCGAATTGGATAAATTGAAAGAGGTGGTTGAAGGATACTCGTATAGCGACGAGGAAACTTTAGCTAGCATAGAGGATATTTATAAACGTACATCTTATTTGCCAGATCCACACGGAGCAGTGGCTTACATGGGATTGAAAGAAGCAATGAAAGGCAAAGACAATGCGGTAGGTGTATTTGTAGAAACTGCACATCCTGCTAAGTTTATAGAAACTTTCACTGAAGAGCAGAAAGAGAAATTAGAGATACCAGAAAGGCTATCTAAGTTTATGGAAAAGGAAAAAGTTTCAGTAAAAATGGATAATACTTTCGAGAGTTTAAAGAAATATTTGCTTAGCAGATAGGCGATAAAAAACTCACTATAGAAAACATCGGGGTTAGTTGACTATGTTTCAATTGAGATATTTTGATTTTCGAATATTCTTTTTTGTTGATATAGTCAATTAACCCTGTTTTTTTATGCATTTTTGTTTATTTTAGATTAAATTACATTCTATCATTATTTGAATGATTAAGAAATGAAAATATTTATGCAGGATAATATAAAGGAAATAGTTGAGTATATAAAAGAATATGGAAAGTCGAAGAACTATAAGGTGTTTTTGGTCTTTGTAATGATCTCAACATTCTTTTGGTTGCTAATAAAATTGTCTAAAGAATATACTACAATTGTAAGCTTTCCGATTAATTATGTTTCTGTACCTAACGATGTGATTTGGGGAGATGAATATAGCGACAAGTTACATATAAGTACAACTGCAAGTGGATTTCAGCATTTAGGATATGTGTTTTCTAATAAGAAAATTGACGTTGATTTGTCTAAGTTGCGAAAGTTAGGAGACGACCAGTATTATTTGTTGCCAAAGGAACAATTTGGATCTATAATTAGACAGTTTCCAGGAGAAGTCAAGCTTGTATATAGAGGTCCAGATTCGTTATTTTTCGATTTGTCAAAGAAAATTAGTAAGACTATACCTGTTGTATTAAACGATAGTTTGGTGCCGGCACCATCTTATAAATTTGTAGAATCTGTTAAAATTACTCCTGATTCGGTTACAATTATGGGACCAGCTTCTATGATTTCGAAGATAGACAGTGTTGAAACAGAGTTTCTGTTTAAGGATAATATAAGGAAGGATATTAATCTATCTTTAGCTATAAAAGATTTGAATAATGATAGGATTAGTGTTTCTAATTCAACGGTAGATGTGTCAATTAAAGTAGAGCAGTTTACCCAAAATACTATTAGCGTACCTATTATTATAAGAAATGTACCTGATGGCTATCTGTTGAAAATATTTCCTGATAAGGTAGATGTAACCTTTAATACTAGTTTAAGCCAATATCCAAAGGTTAAACATTCATCTTTCACTATTGTAGCTGATTATAACAAGATAGATGAAGGTAAATCTCAGGTAATTCCTCTTGAGAAAGATTATGTAGAAAAAGGAATTGAGTTGATAAAAATAGAGCCTTCGGAGGTTGAATTTTTGTTAAGTAAAATAAAATAGATATGCTAGTAGTTGGATTGACAGGAGGAATAGGAAGTGGAAAAACTACAATAGCAAATCAGTTGAGTCTGCAAGGAATTCCTGTGTATAATTCTGATGAAAGGGCTAAATGGTTAATGCAAAATTCTACAGAAATAAAGAATGCATTAAAAAAAGAGTTTGGCAAAGAAGTCTATAATAGTCAAGGGTTGAATAGAGAATATCTTGCAAAAATTGTTTTCAATAATAAGGATAAGCTTAATATATTGAATTCAATAGTTCATCCTGTAGTTGCTAAAGATTTTGATGACTGGGTGAATAATCAGAATGCTGAAATTGTGGTAAAAGAAGCTGCCATACTTTTTGAATCAGGATCATATAAAACTTGCGATGTGAATGTTGCGGTTTCTGCAGATTTAGAAGAAAGAATAAAACGAGTGCAAAAACGCGATGGTGTAACTAGAGAACAAGTTTTATCAAGAATAAATAATCAATGGTCTGATTTGCAGAGAAACGAAAAAGCTGATTTTGTAATCGAAAATAATGATGCTGATTCTATAGAGGAAAGAGTAGCAGATTTGGTTAAATTATTGGAAGAAGAATTAAAAAAGAGAAATTAAAAATAGAGATAATTTATTGAGAGATATTTACAGATTGTTTTCTAAAATAGCTGATAGTAGATGACTAAACGACTTTACATAGTTTTTATTGTTTTAATGACTGTTTCATTGATAGTTGTTATAGGAGTGCAAGCATTTTGGATTGCAGGAGCTATTAAGTTAAAAGAAAAACAATATTCTCAATTAATTATTCAATCTCTACAACAGGTATCAACAGATTTAGAGGTTATAGATAAAGTTAATTTTGTTAAGAGGTATAAGTTGTCGAATAGTGCGTCAGGTTTAGATAACGAACAAAGAGACAAGTTTTTGTTGGGCTTAGATAATTTCAAAGAACCATCTGTTGCACAAAAGAAAAAAATAGTTCAAGAAATTGGAATACCAAGGATTGAATATCTTTTGAGTAAAGAAGATACAACTAATAAGAGGTCAGGGATTATATTAACTAAAAAGAATAAGAACGAAGAAGCAACAGCAAAATCTCTGAATTCCGAAATTTTAAATACGCTAGGGGCTAATGATAGTACGAGTGTATTTTTGTTGGCATTATTGGAGCAGAAGTACGAAGAATTAGCAAACATGATGCCTATACGTAAGAGGGTTGATAAGAAATTATTGGAAAGCCTTCTTTCAAATAATCTTTCTCAGCACGATATTCATACAAGGTTCGAATATGCAATAAAGAGTAAAGGACTTATGACTCCTGTATATTCAAAAAGATATATGCAAAATGGAGCAGAGGAAGAAGAATTTGTTGTTTCTATTTTTCCGAATAAGGACGGAGAGTCAATTTACTATTTACACGTTCAGTTTCCCGAGAAGAGAGATTTAGTTTTGTCGTCATTATGGCTAATGCTATTATTATCGATAGTTTTTACATTAATTATTATTTTTGCATTCGTAGATGCGTTGATATTGATCTTTAAACAAAAGCGTTCTGCTGAAGTCAAAACTGATTTCATTAACAATATGACGCACGAGCTAAAGACGCCAATAGCCACAATAAATCTTTCTATTGATGCACTGAGTAATCCTAAAACCTTGTCTGATAAAGACAAAATCCTTTATTATGCGAAGATTATTAGAGATGAAAATAATCGAATGAATCAGCAAATAGAGAATGTTTTACGTATATCTAGATTGGACAGAAATAAGCTCGAATTGTACAAGGAGGAGGCAAGTGTAAACGAGATGGTAGAGGATGCAATTAATCATATCATGATAATTGTAGAAGATAGAGGAGGTGTTGTTGATTTTGAATTAGATGCCGATGAAGATATTGTTAAAGTTGATGTTTTACACTTTGGTAATGTATTAGTGAATATACTAGACAATGCTAATAAATACTCTGTTGATGCTCCTGAAATAATGGTTAGGACATTTAATGAAGGCGCATCGGTAGTTATAGAGATTACAGACAACGGAATGGGAATAAGTAAATCCGAACAAGAAAAAATATTTGATAAGTTCTTTAGGGTTTCAACAGGTAATGTCCATAATATTAAGGGGCAAGGTTTGGGATTGGCTTATGTAAAACAGATAATAGATGCATTGGGTGCAACAATAAGTGTGCGTAGCAAGAAGGGAAAAGGTAGTACTTTCAGAATTACTATTCCCCTAGCGTAGGCTTGGAATTACTAAGTGAAAATGTGCTTCTAATCTTGAGTAAAGATTTATTTAAATGTTAAAATTTTTACATTATCTTTAGTCGCCCAAAATGGATATAATTTAGAGAGATACTAAAAAAATTAATTTATGAATAAGAATAGGTTATTGTTGGTGGAGGATGATCCTAATTTTGGAACCGTATTAAAAGATTATTTAAAACTGAATGATTACGAAGTTACTCATGCAGTTGACGGTAATGATGGTTTAGCAAAATTTAGAAGTGGAGAATTTGATCTAGCTATTCTAGATGTGATGATGCCTTATAAAGATGGATTTACTCTTGCAAAAGAGATAAAGGAATTAGATAAAAATATTCCAATTATTTTCTTGACAGCAAAATCTATGAAAGAGGATGTTGTGAAAGGATATCAAGTAGGAGCAGATGATTATCTTAATAAGCCATTCGATTCGGAGGTATTGCTATACAAGATTAAGGCAATCTTAAATAGAAAGGTTGAGGGAGAAGATAATAGTCATAAGCAGATAGAATTTGAGATAGGTAATTATCATTTTAATTCGAAGTTGAGATTTTTGACTATAAATGGAGAAACAAAAAAATTATCTCCAAAAGAGAATGAATTACTTAAATTGATGTGTATTTATATCGATGATTTAATGCCTCGCGAACTTGCTTTAACACGTATTTGGAAAGATGATAACTATTTTACATCTAGAAGTATGGATGTTTACGTAGCAAAATTGCGTAAGTATTTAAATATGGATCCTAATGTGGAAATAATCAATGTTCATGGCGAAGGATTTAGATTGGTCGTAAAAGGAAAAGAAAAGTAGATTTTAGTTTAAAACTTCAATCTTCTGTTGAGATAAAAAAAAGATGCATTTGGCTTATTTTAAAAGCTAAATGCATCTTTTTTATATTGCAAATTATTGATTACTATTCCAAATTCAACAATCGCCGTGCGTTGTGATAAAGATATT
>CAZIYK010000106.1:0-6848 GCA_964543445.1 uncultured Flavobacteriales bacterium | reverse complement strand
TGAAGAAACTGTTGCAAAAGCAGAAGCTTTAAAACCAGGTCAGATTTTACTAGTTGAAAACTTACGTTTCCACGATGAAGAGAAAAAAGGAGATGTTGATTTTGCTAAGGAGTTAGCTAAATTAGGAGATATTTATGTAAATGATGCATTTGGTACAGCTCACCGTGCTCACGCATCAACAACTATCATAGCACAGTTCTTCCCTGAAAATAAATGTTTCGGTAGATTGTTAGCTAAGGAGATTGAAAGTATCAACAAGGTACTTAAAGAAGGAGAGCATCCAATTACTGCTGTTTTAGGTGGAGCAAAAGTTTCTTCTAAAATTACAATTATAGAAACTATGCTTGATACTGTTGATAACATTATTATCGGTGGAGGTATGGTATTTACTTTTGCAAAAGCACAAGGTGGTAACATCGGTGGTTCTTTGGTAGAAGATGATAAATTAGATTTAGCTCTTGATATTCTTAAGAAAGCAGAAGCTAAAGGAGTGAAAATTTTACTTCCTTCTGATGCTATTGCTGCTGATAAATTTGCTGCTGATGCAAATACACAAGTTTGTCCTACAGGTGATGTTCCTGAAGGTTGGATGGGATTAGATGCAGGTCCTGAGGCATTAAAAGAAATCAAAGAAGTTATTTTAGCTTCAAAAACTATCCTTTGGAATGGACCTATGGGAGTTTTCGAAATGGAGGCTTTTGCTAATGGAACAATCAAATTAGGAGAATTTATTGCTGAGGCTACTGCTAATGGTGCTTTCTCTCTTGTAGGAGGTGGAGATTCTGTTGCTGCTGTTAAGCAATTTGGATTTGCAGATAAAGTAAGTTATGTATCTACAGGAGGTGGAGCAATGCTTGAGTCTCTTGAAGGAAAACTTCTTCCTGGTATTGCTGCAATTATGGAGTAATATCTCGTTAGAGAAATAGAATATAAATTTTTTAAAACTGTTATTTCTACTTTGGTAGAGATAGCAGTTTTTTTATTCCCCAAGGCTGATTATAGGATACAAAAAAAGCTTGTGAAAATAAAATCACAAGCTCCCTTATCAAATATTGTTTACAGATAAATTATCTACTAGATATTTTTCCTTTTAAATCTGCTTTATAAGTGTTTCCTATAGGAATTTGGTCTTCTCCAATATGAATTCTATTACCAATCATTTTTTCAATTCTAGATAAAGGAATTATGTAAGATTTATGAACTCTTACAAAGTCCTCGTCTAATTGTTTCATGAAATTAATCATAGTATCTGTAATCAGATACATTTTCTCATCAGTAAATATTTTTAAGTAGTTTCCGTAAGCTTCAATATATCTTATGTCCTCTAGCATTAATTTTAGATTGATACCATCAACTTTAATAAATACAAATCGTGGTTTTTCTCCTCCTCCTTCGTTGTAATTTCTTTCTTTTGTAAGAGAGTCAATAACTTTAGTTACAGCTTTTAAGAAACGAGGTAGAGAAATAGGTTTCAACAAATAGTCAGAAACTCCAAGTTCGTAACTTTCTATTGCATACTCAGAGTAGGCAGTAGTAAGAATTACTTCTGGTCTTTTTGTCATAGTTTTTAGCAAATCCATACCGCTTAGTTCTGGCATGTTGATGTCTAAAAACATTAAATCTATATCTGTTGAATTTATGAAAGTCAACGCCTCGATAGCGTTATCAAACTTGCCCTTTAATTCTAAGTTAGGAACGTTTTTTAAGTAACTTTCTATTACACTTTGAGCTAATGGCTCATCGTCCACAATAATACAAGAGAATGTCATAATTTTAGATTTATTATTGTTGCGTATTTATCGTCATCTTCTTCGACTTTGATATCGTATCTTCCTGGAAGCAAAATTTCTAATCGTCGAAGAACATTCTTTAGTCCAAACCCTCCAAATCCGGTATTTACAGATTTAAGTTCAGGCTTCCCATTTTCAACTTTCATTACTAAATTTTGCTTCTGCGAAGATATGGAAATTTTAATATATGATTTACTTTTATCACGATTAACTCCATGTTTGAATGCATTTTCTATAAAAGTCATCAAAATCATAGGGGGAATCCACAAAGTATACTTGTCTAAATTAACATCGAATATAAGATTTGCCTTATCGCCGATACGTATTTTCTCAAGTTCGAAGTATAATTTCAGGAATTCTATTTCTTCATCTAACGTTACTAAGTTTTTCTTTGTGCTTTCTAGTTGATACCTCATTAAACCTGCTAATTGTAGCACTACTTCTGATGCTTTCTCAGAGTTACTCAGTGTAAGGGCATAAATATTATTTAGAGTATTAAACAAGAAATGAGGATTGATTTGAGCCTTTAGAGCATTGAGCTCCATCTCTCTTTGGTGCAGTTCAGCACTCTTTTTCTCCATTTCTCCAATAATCTGTCTTTTAATCAAGTTTATTGATGCGGCAATAATGAAAAAAGGAAGATATTTTATTAAATCAGTCTTGAAATCGCCATCTTCGAAAGAAAAAATATAGGCAGTTAAACTTATTAAACTTGCTAGCGAAGCTGCATAGGCAATAAATTTTTGCTTTAGTAATAGCTTAGGTATTAATATCAGGTTGTGAATATAGATAGGTACAATTAGTACGGTCAATACCACTACAACGTTTAGAATGCTGTAATTGTCTTTCAGAAAACCATGTAAATAATCGTGAAGGAAAACAATGTAGATAACTACCCACAGAACTAAATTACTCCAAAAAGTACTATTCCATACAACTCTGAAAAATCTTAGCATAATTTAATGTTTAGTATTGCTATGTATGATTTTATTTAAAACCCTGATAAAAACGGATAATATTAATTGCCTACAAATTTAGGTTTTCTTTTTTCTATAAAAGCAGAAATACCTTCTTTAAAATCGTTTGTTTTGGCAGATGCTATTTGTAATTCTTCTTCTACACCCAATTGTTGTTCAAAACTATTTGTCATGGATTTGTTTAAAGCGATTTTGATGTTGGCTAATGCTGAGGTTGGCATCTTACTGAGTTTAGATGCTAATTTCATCCCTTCATTATCTATGTCGCTATCTTCAACAACCTTATAAATCATTCCAATTCTTTCGGCTTCAGTTGCACTTACAGGTTCGCCTAGCATCATTATAGCTGTTGCTTTTTGCAAACCAATTAATCTAGGAAGAATATGAGTTCCTCCAGCATCAGGTATAAGTCCTATTTTAGAAAATATCTGAATAAAACTTGCTGATTCTGCAGCTATAACAATATCGCAAGCTAAGGCAATATTTGCACCAGCACCAGCGGCTACACCATTAACTGCGGCAACCACAGGTTTTTTAAGTTCTCTAATTTTAGTAACGATAGGATTGAAATTATCAGAAAGAATCTTAGATAATTCTGGTCCGTTAGGATCTACAAGTTCTCCTATGTCTTGACCTGTGCTAAATGCTTTTCCACTACCAGTAATCAACACTGCTCTTATAGAATCGTCGTTTTTAGCAATATCTAATGATTCTTGAAGTTCTTTTGCCAAGCCCGTATTTACCGAATTGAAAACTTTAGGTCTGTTAATAGTTATTTTTAATATGTTTTCTATTATTTCGTTAATTAGAAATTTCATATTTGTTATAATGTTGGTTATTAGGATTTAAAGATAATAAAAATGTACTTAGCATATTTTACACATATAGGTAAATCGAAATGAAATGGCAGATGCTACCAATGAGAACAAATACGTGAAATATAGCATGGTTAAATTTTATTTTTTTGATACTGTAAATTACAGCTCCTACAGTATATGAGATTCCTCCTGCTAACAACCACATCAATCCATCAGTTGATAAATTATTCATCATTGGTTTAATTGCAAATACTATTAGCCATCCCATAAGTACGTACATTGATGTTGATAGTATTTTGAATCTTCCTGTAAAAAATAATTTTAAAATCACTCCTACTATTGCAAAGCTCCAGATTGTCGCAAATATCCACCATCCCGTTGTGCCGTTAAGTGTAATTAATGAATATGGGGTGTAAGTACCGGCTATTAGGATATAAATTGATGAGTGATCGAATACGTTTAGCTTGATTCTTATACTTTCGGTTTTTGAGCTGTGATAAATTGTAGAAGCAGTATAGAGTATAATCAAACTTAATCCATATACGGTATAGCTAAAAAGATTTATGGCACTATTGGCCTCAACGCCTTTGGTATAAAGCAAAACAAATGCAAAAACGCTCAAGATAATTCCTAAACCATGGGTAATAATATTTATTTTTTCTTCAAAAGGAGGATAGAAAACAGTTTTACTCATGTTACCAGATTATTTCTTTTTTGTTTTTTGAAGCAAGATATTCATTAATTAATCTGAAGTGATTGTTTCCCAAAAATCCTCTATGAGCAGAAAATGGCGATGGATGTGCTGATTGAAGAATGTAATGTTTATCGCTATCAATTAATTCAGCTTTTTTCTGTGCAAAAGCTCCCCAAAGAACGAAAACTATATTTTCTTTTTTTTCTGAAATTAACTTTATTACTGCATCAGTAAACTTTTCCCAACCTTTTCCTTGATGAGATCCGGGTTGTTTTTCAAGAACAGTGAATGTTGCATTAATCATCAATGCACCTTGCTTTGCCCAATGAGTAAGATCGCCAGACCAAGGGCAATAATCGGGATATTCATTTATTAATTCTTTAAATATATTTCTTAGTGATGGTGGGATTTTTACATCTTGCTTTACCGAAAAACAAAGTCCGTTTGCTTGTCCTTTTCCGTGGTATGGATCTTGACCAATTATTACAACTTTCAGATTGTCTAAATCGCAATAGTCAAAAGCCGAAAATATTTCCGATTGTGGTGGGAATACAGTTTTTGTTTGATATTCATTTTCTATAAAACGAAGTAATTCTTGGAAATAATCTTTTTTAAATTCTACATCTAGAAATTGTTTCCACGATTCTGAAATTTGTATTTGCATCTTTTATTATTTGGCTGATGCTAAGGTATGAATTTTTATTATCCTGATTTGTCCACACGTAGTTGCGTGTGAATTTGTTTTTCTAGGTATTATCAGTGTTTTCTTGTTCTTCTTTTACAGAAACCAACCAAAACACAACAGATGCAATAAGTCCAGAAATTAACAATCTGATAAATAAAATATCAGTGCTACTTGAACCTAGTAGTGCGTTGGAAATAAACATTGTAACAACAAAAACTATAAAAAATAGGACAATTTTCTTCATTACAAGGATTGTTTTTGAAGGTGTAAAATACAGGTGATTACTTATGTAAAAGTACTAAATTATACCCTAAAAACGTAGTTATTCATGTAGAAATATGGATTTAGCTATTGTAAAATCAAACGAATATGAGCAAACCCATACTCCCTATAATCTTCTCCTTGATTAATTAATCCTAGTAATTTGTAGAACTAGTTAAGGTTTAGTATTGCTCTATTTCTCTCTACCTTTTAGTACCTCAACAACATCCTTTAGTTTATAACCTTTTGCTTGTAGCAAAATAAGTTGGTGAAAAAGTAAATCGGCATTTTCGTTTAAGAAAAGATTATCGTCGTTATCCATAGCTTCAATTACAACCTCAACACCTTCTTCTCCTACTTTCTGGGCAATTTTGTTTATTCCTTTTTTAAATAACGATGCTACATACGATTTGTCGCTAAGATTTTCTTTTCTATCCTGAATCACATCTTCTAAATGAGATAAAAATTCGAAAGTATCTCCTTTTGATTTGTTTTCTTCTGCCCAACAAGTATCAGTTCCTAAATGACAAACAGGACCTACAGGATTCACTTTTACCAAAAGAGTATCATTATCGCAATCAACTGATATATCAACCAATTTCAAGAAATTGCCAGATGTTTCTCCTTTTGTCCAAAGTTCGTTTCGGCTTCTACTCCAGAACGTAACTAACTTTTTTTCTAATGTAATTTTGTATGATTCTTCATTCATGTATCCCAACATCAAAACCTTCAATGTTGTAGCATCTTGTATAATTGCAGGAACTAATCCTCCTTGTTTTTCGAAATCTATATTCATCTTTTTGTGTTTTGTTTGGTAGCTTGGAGTGTATCTGTTTTTACTTCTGACTCAACAAAAAACACTCACAAACTTTATACTTTTTACTTTAAACTTTTGCCTTACACCCTTACAGCTATTCCTTGTTTTTTTAATTCGGCTTTCAAATCGGCAATTTCTATTTCTTTGAAATGGAAAACACTTGCGGCCAATGCAGCGTCGGCTTTACCATCCTTAAAAGTATCAACAAAATGCTGAATTGTTCCTGCACCACCCGAAGCAATAACAGGAATATGTAGCATTTCGCTAAGCTTAGCCAATGCTTCATTAGCAAATCCATCTTTTGTACCATCGTTGTTCATAGATGTGAAAAGAATTTCTCCAGCTCCACGATTCTGAACTTCCAAAGCCCATTCAAACAAATCTAATTCTGTTGGAACTTTTCCTCCAACTAAGTGAACTATCCATTTACCATCAATTTTTTTGGCATCTATGGCACAAACAACACATTGAGCACCGAATTGTGCCGAAAGCTCATTGATAAGTTCTGGCCTTTTAATTGCCGATGAATTTATAGAAACTTTATCAGCTCCAGATTTCAATAAGATATCTACATCAGAAATAGAAGATATTCCACCGCCAACAGTAAATGGAATATTTATATGCTGAGCAATACGTTTCACTAAATCAACAAGAGTTTTTCTACGCTCCTCTGTTGCCGAAATATCTAGGAATACTAACTCGTCAGCTCCATTTTTAGAATATTCTTGAGCCAATTCTACAGGATCGCCAGCATCTCTCAAATTAACGAAATTCACACCTTTTACGGTACGTCCGTTTTTGATATC
>CAZIYK010000105.1:0-6925 GCA_964543445.1 uncultured Flavobacteriales bacterium | reverse complement strand
GTGGTTTGCAGCTTCAATACCCATACTTATCCATTTTCGTGTGTCAAGAGGCGATATTATTGCATCTGTCCAAATACGTGAAGCAGAATAATAAGGAGAAATCTGTTTGTTGTATTTATCTGTGATATGGTCGAGCATTTCTTTCTCTTTTTCTTCAGTAATTACCTCACCTTTTTTCTTTAGCGAAGCTTTTTCTATTTGAAGTAGAGTTTTGGCAGCCTGTACACCACCCATTACAGCAAGTTGTGCCGATGGCCAGGCAACTATAAGTCTTGGGTCGTAAGCTTTGCCACACATAGCGTAGTTTCCTGCTCCGTAAGAGTTACCCATAATTACAGTAAATTTAGGAACAACAGAATTAGCAACAACATTTACCATTTTTGCACCATCTTTAATTATTCCTGAGTGTTCCGATTTTGAACCTACCATAAATCCAGTAACGTCTTGCAAGAATACTAGAGGTATTTTCTTTTGGTTACAATTAGCAATAAAACGTGTAGCCTTATCTGCCGAATCAGAATAAATAACTCCTCCAAATTGCATTTCGCCTTTGGCATTTTTCACCATTTTACGCTGATTGGCAACTATTCCTACTGCCCAACCATCTATTCTAGCGTAGGCACAGATAATTGTTTTACCGTAATTTGCTTTGTACTCCTCAAACTCTGAATTATCTACTAATCGTTCTATAATCTCGTGAACATCGTAAGTTTGATTTCTTTCTCTAGGGATAATTCCAAAAATATCTTCTTCATTTTTAGAAGGTTTTGCAGGTTCAATTCTATTAAAACCAGCTTTGTCGAAATCTCCTATTTTGCTAACAATATTCTTGATGGTGTCAAGAGCGTCTTTGTCGTCTTCGGCCTTATAATCTGCAACTCCTGATATTTCGTTGTGAGTAGTTGCTCCGCCAAGAGTTTCGTTATCAATATCTTCGCCAATTGCTGCTTTTACCAAATAAGATCCAGCTAAGAAAATTGTACCAGTTTTATTTACAATTATAGCTTCATCGCTCATTATTGGCAGGTAAGCACCTCCGGCAACGCAGCTACCCATAACTGCCGAAATTTGAGTAATACCCTCGGCACTCATTTTTGCATTATTTCTGAAAATTCTACCAAAGTGTTCTTTATCGGGAAATATTTCATCTTGCATAGGCAAGAATACACCAGCGCTATCAACAAGGTAAATTATTGGAATTTTGTTTTCCATTGCAATTTCCTGTGCTCGCAAATTTTTCTTTGCAGTTATAGGGAACCAAGCACCAGCTTTTACGGTAGCATCGTTTGCAACAATTATACATTGTTTGCCAGATATGTATCCAATTACAACAACTACTCCTCCCGAAGGACATCCGCCGTACTCTTCGTACATATCGTTTCCTGCTAACTCAGCAATTTCAATGCGGTTACTATCTTTATCTAATAGGTAATCAATACGTTCTCTAGCTGTTAGTTTACCTTTAGCGTGTTCTTTTTCAATTTTAGCCTTTCCTCCACCAAGCTTAGTTTTCACTAAACGTCTTTTTAATTCGGATAGTAGTAATTTATTATGGTCTGCGTTTATATTGAAATTAAGATTATTCATGAGATAAGTGTTAAAATAAATCGGACAAAAGTACATAAATTTATTCTCTTCCTATCTCTAATTTTGTGAAGGTGTATTAAGAACCACTTTTTACAATTTCTAGTGTTGATTTAGTTTAAACTCCCTGATAAGCTGATATTTATCATGTGTTAGTAGTCGATTTTATATCTAAATATATTTTGTAACACTATATTCATTTACTACTTTTGCCGACACTTAATGTATAAAGTACACTAAGTGTTTTTAATAAGCACATCAGAATAAAATAACAATAATAAACTGTAAATACTTATAGCAGTTAAATATCAATTATAATGAAGAAAGTTGCAATAGGAATCGACATTGGAGGAACAAATACACAGGTAGGATTTGTAGATGAAGAAGGAAAGGTTTTTTTAGAGACAACAATGTCTACTACAATAGGAGAAACTTTTGACGAATATCTTGAAGAATTGTACAAAGTAATCCAAGAAGAAGTAAAAAGATCAAAAGAGAAATTCAAAATTATTGGAGTAGGAATAGGAGCTCCTAATGGTAATTATTACAAAGGAACTATTGAGTTTGCTCCAAACCTTAAATGGAAGGGTGTAATTGAAGTAACAAAATTAGTATCTGAGAAATTTGGTGTACCTGCTGTTTTAACAAATGATGCAAATGCTGCAGCCATCGGAGAAATGATGTTTGGTGGGGCTAAAGGAATGAAAAACTTTATTATCATTACTTTAGGTACAGGACTTGGAAGTGGAATTGTTGTTAACGGTGAGTTAGTTTACGGACACGATGGTTTTGCAGGAGAGCTTGGTCACGTTATTGTTGAAAAAGGTGGTCGTTTATGTGGATGTGGTCGTAGAGGTTGTTTAGAAACTTATGCTTCTGCTACAGGAATTAAAAGAACTGCTTTTGAAGTTATCGCTGATAGAAATCAAGAAACTATTCTTAATAAATATTCTTATGATGATTTAACTTCATTCAAAATATACGAAGCAGCTCAAAATGGAGATCATATTGCTCGCGAAATTTTCCGTTTAACTGGTAAATATTTAGGTGAGGCTTTAGCTGATTTTGTTGCTAATGGAAGTCCTGAAGCAATTTTCTTATTTGGAGGTTTGGCAAATGCAGGAGAGTTGATTCTTGATCCTACAGAAAAAACAATGGAAGATAGTATGCTTCACATATTCAAGAATAAAGTGAAATTACAATTATCTCAGCTTAACGAAGGAGATGCTGCTGTTGTAGGAGCTGCTGCTTTAGCTTGGAAAGAGTTTACTAAGTAGTATTAAATGAAAGATAATCAAGCCCTTACATTAATAATGTAAGGGTTTTTTGTATTTTTGTTCACTTTAAAAAATGTAAAGAATTATAATGAAAGATAAGACTCTAATTTTTGGTCATAGAAATCCTGATACAGATTCAATTTGTTCTTCAATAGCTTATTCTAAATTAAAAAATATTTTAGGAAACAATACTGAGCCTTACAGGTTGGGAGATGTAAGTAAAGAAACACAATTTGCATTAGATTATTTCGATGTAGCCGAACCCGAATTGTTGAAAACTGTAAAGCCAACTTTAGGAATTATTAAATCTGGAAGTAAAGCAGTTATAAAAGATAATGACTCTTTAAAAACTGCTCGTGAGATTTTAACAAGAGAAAAATATTCGAGTCTTCCTGTTGTTAACTCCGAAAATAATAAACTTGAAGCTATGCTTCATGTATCGCACTTGTCAAATTCTTATCTTGATATTAGTACCGATTATTTCTTCGATTTGCACTATACAACTTTCGAGAATGTTGTTAACTCTTTGGAGTGTAATTTAATCAATGGAGTTTTACCTAAAGGAAGAGTTCTTGGTAGTTTAAAAACTCTACCTGAAATTGGAATTGAGCCTAAAACCCAAAATGGAATAGTAATTCTTTCTGACTTAGATAGGATTGATCCAAGTATAGATGATTATAATATTTCGCTACTTGTATTAAGTTCTAAAGAAGATTTAGATGTTGATTTAAAAGGAATTAAGACTCCGATAATACATACAACTTTCAGTATTTTTAAAACATTCAAGTTGATATCGCAATCAATTTCAATACACTCTATACTGAAAAATTCACCATTCTATCATTTCAGAACCACTGATTATATCTACGATATTCAACCTTTGATGAAAGAGGCTGATCAGACAAACTTTCCTATTGTAAATAAAAATGGAGAAGTTTATACTACAATCAGGAATAAGCATCTAGTAGATTACGCTAGGGTAAATGTAATATTGATAGATCACAACGAAAAGAAACAGTCTGTTGATGGTATTGAAACTGCAAGAATATTGGAGATTGTAGATCATCATAAATTTGGAGATATAGAAACTTCTGAACCGTTGATGATACGTGCTGAAAGTGTAGGCTGTACATCAACTATAGTTTATAGGTTGTTTGAAGAATCAAATATTATTCCTGATAGACAGGTTGCAGGATTAATGTTGAGTGCTATACTTTCTGATACATTGCTTTTTAAATCTCCTACTACAACTAAAAGAGATGTTGAGGTTGCTAAAAAGTTAGAAAAATTAGCGGGGGTAGATATGCAAAAGTACGGTATGGATTTGCTTGTAGCAGGTACATCACTAGCAGACAAAACTCCTCTAGATATCTTGACTATGGATATGAAAGAGTTTACTATGGGTCGTTACAAAACAGCGTTAGCTCAAGTAAATACTGTAGATATTTCTAGTGTTATTGATCAAAAACAAGAGTTAGAAAAACATATTAATAAGATGATTTCTGATAATGGATACAATCTATTCATGCTTGTAATTACAGATATTGTAAACAAAGGTTCTCAGATTTTAGCTTATGGCGATTCTACTCATTTGGTAACTTCTGCTTTCGGGCAACCACTTGAGAATGATTCTATGTGGTTGAAAGGAGTTGTATCTAGAAAGAAACAATTAGTACCTGTTTTGATGCAGGCAAGTCAAGAACAAGATTAGAGAAATATTTTTATTACATAAACAAAAGGTTACTAGCTATTCATAAGCAAGTAACCTTTTGTTCTTTAAAAACTTAGTTTTATTATTTTTTGAAATAGTCTTTCGGAAAAGTTATTACCCAAGCACCTCTCAAATCTCCTTCACTGTAATTTCTAGCCTTGTCGTTAGGGTAGTGCTCTTTAAGTTTTAGTCTTATTTCTGGCGTAACAAAATCATCTGTACCATGGCAAATAATACACTGGTGTTTTACCTTAATTGGAGCTACGAAAGTGATTTCCTGATTGTTGTTTCTAATAATTTTTGGTTTTATAGATTTATTGTTGTCTAAATCAGCTTGCCAAGAATTAAGAATTGATGCTTCAGATTTATTAGCAATATTATTTTCGTTTCTGTTTTTAAGGCTAACTCTTTTGAGTTTTACATTCTTAGCCAAAGATATTGAGTCAGTTAATTTCTGAGCTTTAGAACTACAAATATCAATTCCAGCTACTGGTCCTCCCTTTTTTATTGCAGATTTAAGTTTCGAACTAAGAATTTTGAAGCTAGACATTGCTATAGATTTACCTTCTTTAACAACTGTAGAATCTGCAACTTCTATAGTTTTACCTTTAGTGTTGTTGCTTGTCTCGTTATTATTGCAAGACATTAGCATAACACTTGACATGAATACAAAAGTGAATAATCTCATCATCATATTTATATTTAAGTTATAGAGTAAATATAGTATTATTTTCTGTCTTCGCCATCGGGGTTTAGGTTATCCCAAATTAAAGCACCTACCGCCATACCGTACAATGGACCAAGTATAGGACTCGAAGAGATATTGCATGCAGCCGAATCACAACCATAAAATTGATAATAGAGATATCCTCCAATAAGGCCCACTACCATTCCTGCCCTAATTCTTTTCCATCTTTTTTTATCAAATTTCATATTTATATTGGTTAAAAAAAAGCTGAATATATCAAAAATTGAAATATTCAGCATTTATATTTTAGGGTCTATCCTTATTTGTGTGGAAAACCTTATAATTTTTGTCATTTCGACTGGAGCTTGCGGAATGGAGAAATCTTCTTTTTTATTAACGAAATCTCTCCTATTGCATCATTTATTATTACCGTTTTTTAGCTATCTAACATACACTGAATAACACTGTGAATATTGTCAAGTTTAATAGAATAAAGCATCTTTTTCCCGTCTCTTCTACACTTTAAAATATTCTTGTTTTTAAGAATACTTAAGTGGTTTGAAGCTACAGCCTGTTCTATATCGAGAGTGTTATGGATTTCAGTAACTGTTAATTCTTTATCGTCATAAAGCATTTCAATCATTGCTATCCTTGTAGGGTGGGCCATAGCCTTAAGCATTTCGGCTCTCTCTTGAAGAACTTCAGGGTCTATTTTTAAAATCTTACTAATTTTATGTTCCATAACATCTAATTACTTAATAAAGTGTAAAAATATTACATTATACCTATGTGACAAAATTTTCTAAACCTTATAATTCGTTATTTTTTTGAGTATTTTTGTGTTCGGTTGAATTCATATTTAAACAATAATTATATAATTATGACAGAGTATAAGATAGTTTGTAGCGATGTTGACGGTACTTTATTAAATTCGAAAAGGGCGTTGTCTGATGCTACTATCAAAAGTGTTGAATTGTTAAATAAAAGGAAGATACCTTTTGTACTTGTTTCTGCGCGTATGCCTAAAGCAATGAGGCCTTTGCAAGCAGAATTGAAGTCTAACTATCCTATAGTTTGTTACAACGGAGCATACATAGAAAGTGAGTTGAAAGTTGATGGTTCTGCCGAAGAATTGTTTTCTAATCCTATAGAAATAGAACCATTTTTAGCTCTTTTAAAATTTATGGATGGTACAGGAATCCATTTCGGAACTTATTATAAAGATGAATGGTTTGTTAATCAAGATGATTATTGGACTAAACGAGAGCAGAATAATACTAAGATTGATCCTGAATTAGTAGATATGGAGTTTATGAAACACCATTTCGAAGCAAAAAATCACGGTCCTCATAAGATTATGATTATGGGTGATTATGATAAAATTGAGCCTCTAGAATCAGAATTGAGACATAGATTTGGTGATAGTATTGATATTTACCGATCGAAAGATACTTACTTAGAGTTAAATGCTAAAGCAGTTTCAAAATCTACTTCATTGGATGTTTTGAGTGAATATTTCAATCATCCTATTTCAGAATTTATGGCATTTGGCGATAATTACAATGATGTGTCAATGCTAAGAAAAGCAGGATACGGGGTAGCTGTAAGAAATGCCAGAAACGAAGCTAAAATTGTAGCTCAAGAAATGACAGATTCTAATGTTGA
>CAZIYK010000104.1:0-7014 GCA_964543445.1 uncultured Flavobacteriales bacterium | reverse complement strand
AATGTTATAGGTAGCATAAAAGATACAGGAACTGCTTTGCCACGTTGTTTTGCAGGTTGCATTTTTGGTAATTTTTTTACTATCCGTATGGCTTCTTCATCGAGCAGTTTGTCTATGCCTCGTAGAACAAAAACGTTGGATATACTTCCGTCTTTGTCTATTACGAACTGTACAATTACTCTACCCTGAATTCCCATTTCTCTTGCTGTTTCGGGGTATTTAAAATTCTTTCTTACGTGTTTCATTATGGCTTTCTGAAAACACATATATCTACTTTGTTTATCTTCAAATTTTTCGCAACCCGGATACACGGCTTGAGTTTCTACTACTTGGAAATTGTAAACTTCTTCTTCCTCTTCTTCTTCAGGTACAATGTCTTTAGGCTCATATTTTACAATATCAACCTTGTAATCTTCGTCTATTTCAGTTGTCTCTATTTCTAGTTCACGCTCAAGTTCTGTATTGTCGGTTACAACCATAATCTGATTTACGGGAGAAGGTGGTGGTTTTGGAGCAACAAGTTTGTCTCTACGTTCGGTTTGAGGAATCACAATTTCGTCGATGAATTTCGAAGTTGTGCTTGTTGTTGTATCTATTGTAGATAGTGGTTTACTACGACTTTCTAGAGCTAGATAAGTCACAAAAAGTGCAATTATCAATCCTATTTCAAAAAATATTGAACTGTATCTACGAAGTTCTACCTCGGGATTTTTTTTGATTTCCATAACTAACTTTTTTAGGTTAATACTATTTTCTAAAAAGTCAGCGTCTATAAATAAATTATCTAAAAAAAACTTATGGTATTACATCTATCATAGACGTCGTAATCTCCTGATTTCTCAGTAAAGGGCTTTAATTTGATTGATAATAATTTACGAAATTTTCGACTTAAATACTATGATTTTCGTCAGTGAATTCCTACTTTTTTTTAAGATGTGAAGTTTTATATTTTCTGCCCTGATACTTCGATAAGTTTACGTCTATATACAGAAAGTAATTTAGATTTAGAGATAAAACCGGCATATTTACCATTTTTAACTACAGGTAGATTCCATGCACCACTATCTTGAAATTTTCTCATAACATCACTCATATTGTCTGTATCTCCTTTTATTACTGCAAGAGGAGCATGCATGTATGTTCTAACAAATGTAGTGTCGTAAATTTTGTAGTCGAACATTATTTGTCTAATGTCGTCGAGGGTAATTATTCCGAGTAATTCGTTTTCATCATTAACTACAGGGAAAATGTTTCGTTTCGATTTTGAAACAACATTGTGTACCAAATCACCAAGTGACATATCAGGATTTACTGGAGAAAAATTAGTTTCTAAAACCCTATCAATACTCATTAATGTAAGTACTGTTTTATCCTTGTCGTGGGTGATTAATTCTCCTTTTTTCGCAAGTTCTTTGTGGTAAACAGAATAAGGAACAAATCTTTTTGCAATTGTGTACGAGATTAGTGCTGTTATCATAAGAGGAACAAAAAGTACATATCCGCCGGTAATTTCGGCAATTAGGAAAATGGCTGTTAGTGGAGCGTGAAGCACTCCCGCCATCAGTCCTGTCATTCCTACAAGAGTGAAATTTGTTACAGACACATCTACACCCAAAGGCAAATAATTAATTAATCGAGCAATTATGTTTCCTGTAATACTTCCGATAAATAGTGATGGAGCAAATATTCCTCCCACACCACCAGCACCAAAAGTTGTGGCCATTGCAATTACCTTGAAAATAACAAGGCCAATAAGAAGCAAAATTACTACATGTTCTCTGCCGAGGTGGTGATGCGAGTAAAATGTGTCAATAGATGTTGGGGTTTGTCCTGCAAGTAATTCGTTTATTGTTTGGAAACCCTCACCATACAGAGCGGGCATAAAAAATATTATAACACCAATTATAGTTCCTCCAATGGCTATTTTATGTAGTGGATTATCTATTTTTTCGAAGAATTCGGCAATGGCAAAATATACTTTAGAAAAATATACAGATGTAAAACCCGTTACAATACCTAGCGTAATAAACAGTGGTAAGTCAATTAAAACCAATTTATCTTCTAGATGGAAGTGTAGAATAAAATCATTTCCTAAAAATAAATAAGAAGTAACAATGGCTGAAACTGAAGCTATTAGAAGTGGAATTAACGATACTAACGTCAAGTCTAGAGCAAACACTTCAACAGCAAAAACTATGGCAGTAATAGGTGCTTTAAAAATTGCTGACATTGCTCCGGCCGAAGCAGCTCCAAGCAATAGGATTCTAGTTTTGGCATTCATGTGGAACATCCTAGCTATGTTTGATCCTATTGCTGATCCTGTTGCTACCGTTGGTCCTTCTAGTCCTACCGAACCTCCAAAACCTACTGTTAGTGGAGCAGTTATGATTGAGCCCCACATTTGGAAACGCCTCATTACTCCTCTACGTTTGGAAATAGCGTATAGTGTTGATGGAATACCGTGCCCTACAGGTTCTTTAATTATGAATCGGATAACTAGATATGTTAGGAATATACCTATTAGTGGAAACACAAAGTAGAAATAATTATGGTATTCATTTATTAATTCGCTGTGTAATGCTCCTTTTATTAGATGGGTTAGGTTTTTGAGAACAACAGCCCCCAAACCCGATGTTATACCAATAACTGCACTCAGTACATATATAAAACTTTGATTGGAGATGTGCTTAATTCTCCAAATCAGAAATTTACCTAGTAAGGAAGTTGCGTGAGCCATTGGTTTATTGTTTCAATACTAATAGATCTAGTAGGGTATAAGCATAAAAAAATGCTTACAATTATATTAATTTTCAATGAATTTTTCCATTTCTTAGAATTGATTCATCTAAAAAAACGTTTTTTATACTCTCTTTATTCTGTACAAGAAGTTAAAAGTTTATTTTGTTTAAAATCGAGTGATTTTCTAAACAACAAGGTATGTTTAATTTTATTCGAATGAAATAGTTTTATTTAGAATGTTGGAAGTTTTTTTAGTACGTATATTCTAAACGCAAAAAAATCTCAATTTTATATTTCTTTATCAATTTAGTGTTAGCTAAATAGTGAAATATAAAATTGAGATAATTATTGTAATTAAACTTTTCTAGCAATAAATCTAGCTAGCAAATTCTCTTAATTTTCTTCTATATACAGTCAATACTTTAGATCTAGAAACAAATCCTTTGTATTTGCTATTTTCAACAACAGGGATATTCCACATACCACTATTGCTGAATTTTTTCATAACAGTTCTCATAGAGTCTTTCTCCATGAATATTATTTCTTCAGGAGTTTTCATGAATGTTCTCACAAAAGTTGTTTCATAAATTTGACTGTCGAACATTATAGATCTAATATCGTCTATGTAAAGAATTCCAATTAGATTATCTTCTTTATCTATAACAGGGAAAATGTTTCTTCTTGAATGTTTTATAACTTTTTCTACAAGTTCACCAAGACTCATATCTGGATAAATAGTTGTAAAATTAGTTTCAATAACTCTATCTAACTCCATTAATGTTAGTACAGCGTGATCTTTGTTATGTGTTAAAAGGTGTCCTTTCTTTGCAAGCTCGTGATGATAAACAGAGTGAGGAATAAATAATTTTGTAATAGCATATGAAATTGCAGAAACAATAATTAGAGGTATAAATAATTTATAACCACCTGTAAGTTCGGCTATCAAGAAAACTGCTGTTAGCGGTGCATGCAAAACTCCTGCAAGTATAGCACTCATACCTATCAGTGTAAAGTTTATTTCTGATACATGAGGTCCTATTCCTAATATATTTATTATTCTAGCAACAACGTTACCTAAAATACTACCCATAAAAAGTACTGGTACAAAAACACCTCCAACACCTTTACCTCCAAATGTAAGAGTAGCTGCAACAATTTTGAAAATCATTAATCCAACCAGAAGTATAATTATTGCCCAATCGGTAGGAATGAAGCCTTCAAGACGACTGTGGAAAAGATTTTCGGGAGTAGTACCTGCAAGTAAACTATTTATTACTTCGAAACCTTCACCATATAAAGGTGGAATTATGAAAATCAAAATACCAAGTAAGATACCTGCAATAAATACACGTTTCCACTGACTTTTCATAGAGTCGAAAAACGCACCTACTTTAAAATAAACTTGACTAAAGTATATAGAAACTAATGCTCCAAGTATAGCAAGTACTATTACTCCAGGAGTATCAGTTAGTGCAAATTTATCAACAAGAGTAAATTCTAAAATGTACCCATCACCGATTAATAGGTATGAAGTAAGTACAGCAGAAACTGAAGCTAAAAGTAGTGGAATTAACGATGTTAGAGTTAAATCTAGAGCGAACACTTCAACAACAAAAATTATAGATGCAATAGGTACCTTGAAAATTGCCGACATAGCTCCTGCTGCCGCTGCCGATAAAAGTATAACCCTCGATTTTGAACTTAAGTGAAAAGCCCTAGCAATATTTGAACCAATCGCAGCACCTGTAGAAACCGTAGGTCCTTCCAAACCAACCGATCCACCGAAACTCACAGTAAGAGTTGATGCTAAAACCGCTCCCCAAATCTGGAATCTATCAATTATTCCATTTCTTTTTGATATAGAGTAGAGCGTTGTAGGGATACCGTGACTAACATCGTGTCTAACTATGTATTTAATAGATAGATAGGTTAGTATTAAACCTATTAGTGGAATTACAAAGTAAAAATAGTTTGTAAATTCACCAAGCATTCCGTGGTGCAACCAATGTTGAATAAAGTGTGTAATGTTCTTTAATGCAACAGCTACTAATCCGGTTAATAATCCAATTATAATACTGAGGATGTAAAGAAATTCAGTATTACGGATATGTTTTAGTCTCCAGACTAATAACCTTCCAAACATTGACCTTGGCTTCGGCATAACTTTTTAATGATTTAGGGCTGATGTATATATACTATACAACTTCCCAAACTTTTTATTTCAGTAAATGTGTTTACAATATACAATATATTATAAAGGATTTGAAGTAACATTAAGGACTTAAAGGAATTGTGTTTTCATTTAAGTCCTTAGTTGTTATTTTTTATTTCTTCAAATCTAATTTTAAGCTTAAGTCAATTAATTGCTCATCTGCAACAGCAGCAGGAGAGTCAATCATAACATCTCTACCAGAGTTGTTTTTAGGGAAAGCGATGAAATCACGAATAATTTCTTCTCCACCCATAATTGCAACAAGTCTGTCTAGTCCGAAAGCAATACCTCCGTGTGGTGGTGCTCCGTATTCGAAAGCATCCATCAAGAAACCAAATTGTTTCTTAGCCTCTTCCTCAGTAAATCCAAGGTGAGAGAACATTGTTTCTTGCGTGTTTTTGTCGTGGATACGTATTGATCCTCCACCTATTTCGTTTCCGTTCATTACAAGGTCGTAAGCATTTGCTCTTACTTTTCCTGGATCGGTACTTAACAAGTGCATATCTTCAACTTTTGGCGATGTGAAAGGGTGGTGCATCGCATGGAATCTTTCTGATTCTTCATCCCATTCAAGTAGAGGAAAATCAACAACCCAAAGAGGTGCGAATTTCTTAGGATCTCTCAAACCTAGAGATTCTGCCATGTACAAACGCAAATCACCAAGAGCCTTACGAGTTTTATCAACTCCACCAGCCATTACAAGCATCAAATCACCAGGTTTAGAACCTAGTACTTCAGCCCATTGAGATAAAGCATCAGCATCAAAAAACTTGTCGACAGAAGATTTGAAACTTCCATCTTCGTTGTGCTTAGCCCAAATCAAACCGTTAGCTCCAATTTGTGGACGCTTAACCCATTCTATAAGTTTATCTAATTGCTTACGAGTGTAGTTTGCACATCCCGGAACAGCAATACCTACAACCAATTCCTGATCGTCAAATACTTTAAATCCTTTGTTTTTAGCAACTTCGTTAAGCTCACCAAATTTCATATCGAAACGGATATCTGGTTTGTCAGATCCGTATAATTTCATTGCAGTAGCGTAATCCATTCTTGGGAATTCGGCAATATCAACATTGTTGATTTTTTTCAACAAGTGACGAGTTAAACCTTCAAAAATTCCAAGAATATCTTCCTGCTCAACAAACGACATTTCACAGTCTATTTGTGTAAATTCAGGCTGACGGTCGGCACGTAAATCTTCATCACGGAAACATTTCACTATCTGGAAATATTTGTCAACTCCACCAACCATAAGCAACTGCTTAAAAGTTTGTGGTGATTGTGGAAGAGCGTAGAATTGCCCCTCGTTCATACGCGATGGAACTATAAAATCTCTAGCTCCTTCAGGAGTAGATTTTATAAGATAAGGAGTTTCAACCTCCAAAAAGTCAATATTAGAAAGGTAATTTCTTACCTCCATAGCTACCTTGTGGCGTAAAACCAAATTATTACGAATAGGGTTTCTACGAATATCTAGGTAACGGTATTTCATTCTGATATCCTCACCGCCATCAGTATCGTCTTCGATAGTGAAAGGAGGAACTTCAGATTTATTTAAAATTTTAAGATCGCTAACTTCAATTTCAATTTCTCCCGTTGGGATTTTTTTGTTTTTTGAAGCTCTTTCAATTACGGTACCAGTAGCCTGAATTACAAATTCACGTCCCAATTTTTGAGCACTAGCCATCAATTCAGCATCTTTTTCCGTAGAAAAAGCCAACTGTGTAATTCCGTATCTGTCACGCAAATCAACAAAAGCCATAGCTCCTAAATCTCTCGATTTTTGAACCCAGCCACTTAGCGTAACTTTTTCACCTACGTTAGAAATATTTAATTCCCCACAATTATGCGATCTATACATCTTTTTTCTATTTTTCTTAATGTTGATATAAACGGTAATTTGCTAAGTTTCAATATACTTATGAGTCGCTCCCGTTTCAGCGTGCAAAAGTACATCTTTTTTAGATTAATGAAACAAACTACCAAGGATAATTCACTACTTATTAGATTTAATGTTTTTGATATGTTTTTCTGTGTAATTGCGGTTATATATTTTTTGA
>CAZIYK010000103.1:3910-7026 GCA_964543445.1 uncultured Flavobacteriales bacterium | reverse complement strand
ACTAAAGTTGCTGATGATGCAGAAGAAGAAGCTGAAGAAGCTGCAGAATAAGAAACAAATTGTTTTTTATAAAATATTAAAGCACTCTATTAATAGGGTGCTTTTTTTATTTCTATGCAACAAAAATCGAGAATTATTCAAAATCACTACCGTGAATTTTTCCTTGCATCTATTTGTAATTAAAAAATTAGCGATCATATCACATACTAATAAAGGACTAACTATTTCACCAAAAAGATTTCATTAAATTTTTATATTTGCCCCATGATAAAAAAAGCATTAATTATTACCATACTTGTACTCTCGCTAATTGCTGTAAGATTTTTTCAGTACGATTTGTTCTATGATCCATTTTTGTACTATTTCAAAAACTCTTACTTATATGGCAATGACCTACCAGAGTTTGATTGGATAAAAATGACACTTTTTTTAATACTGAGATATGGTATCAACACCATTATATCTTTAGCAATTATATATACTTTGTTTAAAGACAAGGAACTCATGAAATTTTCTATAGTTGCCTATATTATTGCATTTATTGTTTTATTACCTATATATTACTACTACATAGACATAGAATTTGAAAGTGGATATTTAGGAGCATTTTATATCAGAAGATTTTTGATTCAACCTTTATTGCTTTTCCTTTTAGTACCTGCATTTTTCTACCAGAAAAAAATTCAAGCAAACAGTTAAAAATACATTACACAAAATACCGCATTAATAATACATTAATTTAGAAATAAATTCTTATTTTTGCACCCGCTTATCGAAAAGTAAACACACTTAGCAATAAGCAATTAAGTCGGTTTGTCAACCTCTGACGAAAAACGTGAATGTTGGCTAATCATGAAATTTATTAAAATCATCTAAGATGGATTTATTAAAAGTTGTACAAGATTCAGTTGTTAAAAACGATTTACCTGAATTTGGTGCTGGTGATACTATCACTGTTTATTACGAAATTAGAGAGGGAAACAAAACACGTACACAGTTTTTCCGTGGAGTAGTTTTACAAAGAAGAGGTTCTGGAGTTACTGAAACTTTCACTATTCGTAAAATGTCTGGTGCATTTGGAGTAGAGCGTATCTTCCCAGTGAACCTTCCTTCTATCCAAAAAATTGAAGTTAACAAGAGAGGTAAAGTTCGTAGAGCTCGTATCTTCTATCTTCGTGAACTTACAGGAAAGAAAGCTCGTATCAAAGAAAGAAGATCTTAATCTTTTTCAGATACAAAAAATTAGAAGAGGCTGCCCAAAATTGGACAGCCTCTTTTTTTATTTCCTAAATTTCAAACCTCATACATTAAACACAAAAAAACTCTAGACATTAACAAAATCAACATCTAGAGTTTTCATTATTTAATCTTTAGTCTATATATCGAATTTTATTCCTTGAGCTAAAGGAGTATCCAAACCGTAGTTTATAGTATTTGTTTGGCGACGCATATATAGTTTCCAAGCATCAGAACCAGACTCACGCCCTCCTCCTGTTTCTTTTTCTCCACCAAATGCCCCTCCTATTTCAGCACCCGAAGTTCCTACATTTACATTTGCTATACCACAATCAGATCCTTGTTGAGACAAGAACAATTCTGCTTCACGTAGGTTTGTCGTCATAATTGCTGATGAAAGTCCTTGAACAACACCATTCTGTAACTCAATTGCCTCTGTAAGAGTTGAATATTTCATCACATAAAGTAGTGGTGCAAAAGTTTCGTTCTGTACTATTTCATAATGATTTTCTACAATTGCGATAGAAGGAGATACATAACAACCAGATTCCATTCCTTCCTCATGCAACACTTCACCCTCAACTAACATTTCTCCTCCTTCGGCTTTTACTTTTTCTATTGCCGACATGTAAGTATCTACAGCCAAAGTATCAATTAATGGTCCCATGTGATTCTTCTCATCTAAAGGATCACCGATTCTAACATTTGAATATATTTTCTTTAATTTTTCAGTTACAGTATCAAAAATACTTTCATGAATAATCAATCTTCTTGTAGAAGTACATCTTTGTCCGGCAGTACCAATAGCTCCGAATACAGCAGTTTTAAGAGCTAAATCTAAATCAGCATTTGGCGTAATAATTATAGCATTGTTTCCTCCTAACTCTAATAAAGAACGACCAAATCTTGCTGCAACATCTTGCCCAACAATTCTACCCATTCTAATAGAACCTGTTGCCGAAATCAAAGGAATACGCTTATCAGAAGTCATCAACTGACCTATTTTATAATCTCCAGTAACTAAATTAGTTACCGCTGAAGGATATCCATTTTCTTCTAACACATCAGCTAGCAACTTCTGAGATGCTACACCACATAAAGGTGCTTTTTCTGATGGTTTCCAAATAATTGTATCTCCTGCAACCAAAGCTATCGCAGCATTCCAAGCCCATACAGCAGTAGGAAAATTAAATGCTGATATTATACCTACTATTCCTAAAGGATGATATTGATCGTACATTCTGTGCTCAGGTCTTTCGGAATGCATAGTTGAACCGTACATCTGACGAGAAAGTCCTACAGCAAAATCACATATATCAATCATTTCCTGTACTTCTCCTAAGCCTTCTTGATATGATTTCCCCATTTCATAAGAAACCAACATACCAAGTTCATTCTTAACCTCTCTAAGCTTAAGTCCAAGTTGCCTTATTACTTCTCCCCTTTTTGGAGATGGAACTTTTTTCCAAGAAACAAAAGCTTCTTGTGCTGATTTTACTACTTGTTCGAATTCATCTTTAGTAGTTACAGAAACATTGGCAATTACCTGATCATCAACAGGTGATTTAGAAGTAATATAATCTGAATTAGGTGACGAAATAAAATTTGTACCTATGGCAGTTCCTTTATTTACCTCCCCAATTCCTAATTTATCCAAAACACTAGCTATCCTAGTATTTTTTACAGCAGTTTCATTCATAATTAATGTTGTTAAAGCAATTATATTTTAGTTTATAACTAGGTTAATTATTGTTTAAAGTATCGACATGACACGCCCATTCTTTAAAAATTAAACCACCTAATTTAAAGTTGTTTACACTAGTAAATGTAACAAAAAAAAAGAACCCATAAATGAGCTCTCATATGTTTATTTACAAAAA
>CAZIYK010000103.1:0-3810 GCA_964543445.1 uncultured Flavobacteriales bacterium | reverse complement strand
GTTCTATTTAGTTTTAGACAAATAATTTATCTCTACAATTTCTTTTAAAAATAGTAAGGTTGATATACCCAACACTACCAACAATATAGTAATCATGATGCTGCGATTTTAAGTTCACTAACAAATAAACAAATTTATAACTACTAATCAAAGCATTCTCTGTATTTTACACAACTGAGAATATAAAATGAACTTCCATTACTATATTTCTAATTGTTTCAAAAAAAAATAATATTGTTTTGTTGAAGTCAAAATATATTTAACTTTGCCAACTTATAATTAGTCTAAATTAAACGTAGCGTGGCAAAAACTGTTGCTGATTTAAAAGTAGGAGAAACTGGGAAAATAAGTGGATTTGCATCAGAAGTAGATATACTTAAATTACTCGAAATGGGTTGTCTTCCAGGAAGCGAAGTAAAACTTAAATTTGAAGCGCCATTTAAAGGACCGCTATATATAAGTGTATCTGGAAACGAAATAGCTATAAGAAGAGGTGTTGCCAAAAACATATTGCTTATTTAACCAAACAACATTACAAACTTCACGAGTTCTACAACTAAAGGATGGAAAGAAAAAAATTAAAAATAGCACTTGCAGGAAATCCAAACACAGGAAAAACTTCTCTATTTAATGCCCTTACAGGCCTTAATCAAAGAGTGGGAAATTATCCTGGTATAACTGTAGATAAAAAGACTGGTTTTTTTGATTTACCAAACGGAACTAAAGTTGAACTTATTGACTTGCCAGGTACTTACTCATTAAACCCTGGTTCGCTTGACGAAGAAGTAGTTTTAAAAGTACTTACTGACAAAGAAAAGGACGATTATCCTGATGCTATTATTTTTGTTGCAGATGCATCAAACCTTAAAAGAAACTTATATTTCTTTACCCAACTTAAAGATTTAGGCATTCCATCCATATTAGTTTTAAATATGGTTGACATAATAGAAAGAAGAGGAATAACAATTGATATCGATCTACTTTCTAAAGAATTAAACACTCCAATAGTTTATCTGAATGCAAGAAAAGGTATTGGTGTTGACCAGCTAAAAACAGTTATAGAAAATATAAACTTAGACGAGAATGCTAAGACTATAGATTTAGCTGAGATTTCTGCAAAAAATCTATATCAGTTCAAAAAAGCACTTAACGAAGACCACGATTACATTGCTTGGATAAAATCTGTACAAAAAACCATACCTCTATTTTTACCTGAAAATGAAAAAGAGGCAATTAAAAATTGTATAGAAACCAACCATATAAATACAGAGCGACTAAAAGTAAAAGAAACAATAAAAAGGTATCAATACGTAAATCAGATTCTAAAAAAAGTTATTACTGAGAATAAGGAAGATGACGTTACAATAACAGGTAAAATAGATAAAATTGTTACCCACAAAGTTTTTGGATACGTAGTTTTCTTTTCTATCATGATGTTGCTTTTTCAAGCAATCTATTCATGGGCTTCAATACCAATGGATTTTATTGATAGTACTTTTTCTGAATTTGCTATATTCATAAGTAATCATCTACCAGAAGGACCAATAAACTCATTAATTAGCGAAGGTATAATTCCAGGTATTGGAGGTATCGTAATTTTTATCCCGCAGATAGCCATTCTATTTGCATTTATAAGCATAATGGAAGACACAGGTTATATGTCGAGAGTTGTGTTTATGATGGATAAACTAATGCGCAAATTTGGAATGAGCGGAAAAAGTGTAGTTCCTTTAATGTCAGGAATGGCTTGTGCTGTACCGGCAATAATGTCAACACGTACTATCGAAAATTGGAAGGAAAGACTAATCACTATAATGGTTACACCTTTCATAACATGTTCGGCTAGGCTACCTGTATATTCTATTATTATTGCGATTATAATTCCAAACAAAGATGTATTTGGAATATTCAACCTTCAAGGACTTGTGTTGATGGCAATGTACATGATAGGTTTTGTTACAGCATTACTATCGTCATACATAGCTCATAAATTATTAAAAATAAAAGGGCTTAGTACTTTTATAATTGAGATGCCATCGTACAAACTACCTTATTACAAAAATGTAGGATTAGATATAATAGAGAAGACTAAAGCTTTTATTTTTAATGCAGGAAAAATAATTCTTACAATATCAATTATTCTATGGGTACTTGCATCTTATGGACCTAACGACAATATTAAAAATGCACACGCTATAGTAAGCCAAAACAATCCCGAACTAAAAGGAGTAAGTTTAGATAACGAAATAGCATCTTATAAATTAGAAAATTCATACATCGGAAATTTCGGTCACCTTATAGAACCAGTTATAAAACCACTTGGTTATGATTGGAAAATAGGAATTGCATTAATTTCGTCATTGGCAGCGAGAGAAGTTTTCGTGAGTACTATGGCTACAATATATTCTGTAGGAAGTTCTAGCGACAGCGACGGAACAACGGTACTGAAAAGAATGCAAAACGAAATAAATCCTGATACAGGAAAACCAATGTACAGTATTGCCGTTGGTTGGTCTTTATTATTGTTCTATGCTTTTGCTATGCAATGCGCAAGTACTATTGCCATAGTAAAAAAAGAAACTGACTCATGGAAATGGCCAATAATACAAACTGTTTTCATGACCACACTTGCCTACATTGCATCATTCATAACGTATCAAATGCTGAAGTAACATGAATGAATCTGTACAAAATATTATAATACTAGTTATTTTTGTTTATGCTATTTGGAGTTTAATACAACAACTAAGAGGCTCAATAAAAGACGGGGGCTGTTCTTCATCATGTGGATCTTGCTCTACCCTAAAAAAAGATGTGACAAAAATAAATACACGAAAAATAGATTTGTAGAGATTCTCACGTATAAACAACACAAACAGTCAATGTATCTCGCATAAAGCATTATTTTTTGTTCTTTCTAGTATTTCAAAGAAGAATCTTCTGAAACAAAAAAAACAGGCAAAAAATAAGCATCAATAAAACAGCGAATATTCATTATTTCGTATAAATACAAGCAAAACAAGACTTTAAACATATTTTAAAATAAAAAAAAAGTATTGTTTTATTGAAATGTTTTTTAATTTTGCCTTGAATTAATTTTAAAACTAAATATCATGTCTGACATTGCATCAAGAGTAAAAGCAATAATTGTTGACAAATTAGGTGTTGACGAGAACGAAGTAACACCAGAAGCAAGTTTCACTAACGATTTAGGAGCAGATTCACTTGACACTGTTGAGTTGATCATGGAATTCGAAAAAGAATTCGATATCCAAATTCCAGACGATCAAGCTGAAAACATTGGAACAGTTGGTCAAGCTATAGCTTACATCGAAGAAGCTAAGTAATCTGAATCGCAAAAACTTAACCATTAAATTATGGAATTAAAACGAGTAGTAGTAACTGGTATGGGAGCATTAACTCCTATCGGTAACAATTTATCTGAGTATTGGGAAGGATTGAAAAGTGGTAAAAACGGGTGTGCCCCAATTACACATTTCAATGCCGAGAAATTCAAAACTCGTTTTGCCTGTGAGGTTAAGAACTTTGATATTACGCAATTTGTAAATCGAAAAGACGCTAGAAAAATGGACAGATATGCCCAATTTGCTATGGTTGTAGCAGATGAGGCTGTTCAGGATTCAAAGCTAGATTTAGAAACTGTTGATAAGGATAGGGTTGGAGTAATTTGGGGATCTGGTATTGGAGGTCTTGAGACTTTCCAAAACGAAGTTGCTAATTACAGCACTGGAGATGGAACTCCGAAGTTCAACCCTTTCTTTATTCCTAAGATGATTGCTGACATAGCAG